>JBCBVA010000008.1:0-57988 GCA_039817825.1 Cyanobacteria bacterium J06642_12
GGAGCGAGCCTTGACCACTATCGTTTGTGTTTGTGACCTGGAAATCAGCCATTGATGTCGATCCTTAGGGAATGAGTCAATATTCACTTTTTTTGCTAGGCAAATCCGAGCCTTAGCTTTACAAATTAAAAGGCCCAATTCTATATTTTTGATGAGGAAAACTGGCCCTTTGCCACATGAAGAACAAAGGGACTGAAGCAGTAATTTTCTAAGTGATGGTGTCACCCAAAAATTCCATTTGGAATATATACGTCAATGCATACATGCGGACTGCTATATATCACCTTTCGCCCGCAGCAGTATTTAGCTTTACAAAAACATTTCATATCCAGTTATTTTACGTACACCGACTACCGTATTTTTCTGGAAAAGTCGCTGCATAAATTGCCGTGCAATAATGACAAACCGCATTCTCGGCAGGCTGACGCCTGAAGTTTTAAAGACAGCAAAAAACAGTTTTTATATCCTAGATTCTGTTGATTTTAGAGCGAAGTAAATTCTTGACCGCAGATATCGTTACCGCTCAGATCGAAAACTTTGTCGAGCTCAGATCAAAGACTTTGGCGATCCAAGCATCACGCTTGTGTGGAGTGGGCGATCGCCTCCCCAGGCATCCGGTCTTAAGAGGCGCAGAGCCATAAGCCCTGATGGGAATCGGATAGACTGGGTTAACTTCACCGTGCGAACGTTTCAGCACGAACGTTACTAACGCTAGTGGGCGAGTTGAGTTTGGATGGTAGCCGATCCTCAGTACAAGTACGACATTTTTCTGCGCTACAACCGCGCTCAGTCTCGCTGGAGCCGACAGCTAGCCGAGCGACTCGATCGCGAAGGCATTAAAGTCTGGTTTGACCGCTGGATGTTGGATAGCCAGGATAACCGGTCCGTCGAGTTGCGACGGGCAATCGACGAATGCCGCACCGTTGCTCTCGTACTGTCGAATGACTTTGTGGCAGATGCCTGGCCGAGCGATCAACTCTATTGCGGATTTCCCCACGCTCCCGCCAGCCAAAATCAACGCCTGCTGCCCATCATCTTTGAACCCTGCGAACTTCCTCGCCCCGTACAGAACCTACCCGCCATTAATTTCTCAGGTTCGGAAGAAGATCCGATTCTGTTCGAGTTCCGAGTTCAGCAACTGATTGCGCGCTTCAAACCGGGATTTGAAGCCCCCACTGATTTGCAGCGGTTTCGCTTGCAATCTCAGGTCTCTCAGCTAGCCACCATCGGCACTGGCGACATTGGCACTAGCGATGAAGTCAGCGGATTTCGAGCCTTTGTGCGCGGCATTCAGCAGTTGGTGGCTCAGGTGCTGGGCAACCAAGATATGTCGGCGGACGAGCAAACTCGCCAAGTGGCGTTTTTGCAGTTCATCCAGCGACTGTTTCAGTGGAATACCGCCGATATTCAGTTTGAAAAAGGGGAAGAGCTGTTCGAGCAAGGTAACTTCGAGAAGGCGATCGCAGCATACGACCGCGCCCTCAACATCGATTCAAATGTTGCCTCTGCCTGGAGCCGTCGCGGCGATGCCTTAGTGGAGTTGGGGCGCTATCGAGAGGCGATCGACAGCTACAACGGCTCGCTATCGATCAACCCCTATGACGAAGCCGTACGCATGAATCTGGCCCTGATTTTGGGACAGATGGGGCGGCATAAGGCGGCGGTGGTCAATTACGACAAAGTGATTGAAAGCGACCCGGAGCAGAGTACCGCTTGGCACAATCGCGGCGTCCGGCTCATGCAACTAGGACGCATGAACCTGGCTCTCAAAAGTTTCGAAACCGCTCTGGAGCAGAGCCCCGATCGCCTCGACACCTGGATCGCGCGGGGGTACTTATTGCGATCGCTCGAACGCAATCGCGATGCGCTGGGGTGCTTTACTAAGGCACTGGAAATTCAGCCAAAAAACCGACAATTGTGGATTGCTCAGGGCAATACCCTAATGTCGATGGGGCGATCGCGCAAAGCCCTGATTGCCTACAACACAGCTCTCAAGCTCGATCCGTATTCAGCGGAAGCGTGGCATAATCGCGGGCTCTTGCTGCTCAAGCTGAAACGCTATCGCGATGCCGTAACCTGTTTCGATCGCGCCTACCGATTTAACCCCGATAGCTACCGCACCTGGTACGCCCGTGGTTACGCATTTCAGCAGCTAGGGTTACAGGACGAAGCACTGGTGCATTTCGAAGAATCCGCGCGCATCGACCCCGATCGCTTTCCGGCTCGCTACGCTCAAGCCTCAACACTGTTAGACATCGGCAAATACAAAGCTGCAGCCAAGCGCTTCGATCGCCTGCTGGAAGAGCAGCCCGACGATGCAACCGTGCTGTACCAAAAGGCGATGTCACTGCGTCGGTTGGAGCGCTGGAAAGAGGCGATTGCCACATCCAAGCAAATCTTGACCCTGAACGAGCACGATCCGATGGGATGGTTTGCGTTGGGCACGATTTACAGCGATGCGGGAGATTTAGAGGCAGCTCTGAAGAGTTACGCCAAAGTGTTGGAATGCGATCCGGCGGATGCGATCGCTCTCAATAACCGAGCCTGGGTGCTGTGCCGCTTGGAGCGCTACGAAGAAGCTGAAGAATTTGCCCTACAGGCGGCAGGCATTAACGAAGAAAAAGCTGCTTTCTGGCACACACTAGCAACCATTCAGGCAGGGTTAGACAAAATTGAACAGGCGATCGCTAGCTATAGCCGCGTGTTGGAGTTAGATCCCAACTTTGAGGCAGCACAACTGGCGATCGATCAGCTCAAATCCTTGCAAGAGTCCGAAAACGCTGCGGAAGAGCCAGCACTTGAAGAGTCGAGCACCGAACCTGTGGATGACGAGTCAGAGGCAGAGCTATCCCCATTGCCCGACCTGTCACAGTTAAAGCAGGCGGAAGCCGAACCCGTCCCGGTAGAGAGCAACCCCAATAATCCTCAATCGTCTGGGCAGCAGTAAGAAGTTACTTTCCGTCCTGCGCCGCTCCGCTCTTCTGAGGGTAAGACCAGTTGCGAGCTAGAGACCGCTGCCCAGCGAGATTAGTGGTCTTTTGTCTGTACGGAACAGCGATCGCTTGGCTTGGGGTTCAAAGTCAGACAGTTGGACCGATCTGCTGTCTTTGTTCTCCAAATTCCACACGTAATTTTGAGGAATCGTATCGTTACGTTATCCGAGTGAGAATACTGAAGCTTTGGGTGGGTTGACGATTTTTTCACTACTCGTCTGGGTATCATGCGCTAAACCGTTCAGCTCACCTGCCATGTCCGATCGCTTGCGAGACGCACTGTTACTGCTAAAGATATCTCAGCCCAACCTAGAGTGGCTGGTGCTTGCAGCGCTTTGCGCCGTGATGTGGACGGTTGGCGCCAACGTCAAAATGCACCAGTTAAAGAATTCAATGCCCGAAGGCACCCGTGGGGGAAACGACGCTGTTAAAGTGTTTGCCGATCCGTACTTCTACGGACCGATGGATATTCTCTAGGCACTAGAGTAGTGAGCACATCATTGCGGACAGTTCAGCTATGACAAGCCCTGACTACATCTAAAGTTGAGTGTCCTGACTGAAATGAACAACGCTGGAGATGCGCGCTGACTGCCAGATCTCAGCTGCTTGCTAGGGCTACATCGACATTTGCAGATCGTGCAGTTGGGCGTATATGCCCTGATTGTTTAACAGTTGCGCGTGATTGCCCACCTCCACAATTTGGCCGCGGTCCATCACGACAATCCGATCGGCATTGCGGATGGTTGACAGCCTATGGGCAATGATAAATGTCGTGCGATCGATCGCAATCGTCTCTAGGGCTTGTTGAATGGCAGTTTCAGAGGCGCTGTCTAACGATGAGGTAGCTTCGTCCAGCACCAGAATTTTGGGATCGCGAATCATGGCTCGAGCGATCGCGATTCGCTGCCGTTGTCCCCCCGAGAGTTTAGTCCCGTTTTCCCCTAGATAGGTATCAAATCCATCGGCCAACTGCGATATGAAGTCGAATGCGTTAGCATCTTTGGCGGCTAAGCGAAGTTTTTCCTCCACAGGATCGTCTAGGCCAAAGCAAATGTTGTCTGCCACGCTTCCGTCTAACAAAACCGTCTCTTGCGACACGACGGATAACCAGCGGCGATAGCTCCTCAAGTCAAGGCTATGAATATCCATTCCGTCCAATAAAATTTGTCCTGAAGAGGGGCGGATAAAACCAATGATTAGCTTAATCAAGGTCGATTTTCCTGCTCCCGATGGCCCGACAATTGCGATTGTCTCTCCTGGCTCGACATCCAACGAAAAATCTTGAATGGCAGTGCTGAATTCGTCTGGATATGCATAACTAACCGAGCGGAAGGTAAAGTGTCCGCAGACATTTTCTACAGTCGTTAATTGTCCCTGCTGCTCAAATTCATCTGACTCTAATAGTTCGCTCACCGAGCGAATAGCCTCAAATCCTTTGCCAAGCTGCGGCAAGATATTCAACATTTGTAAGACCGATGACGTTAACGTGCCGAAATATCCCGTTAACAAAATGATGCTACCAGGAGTGAAATTATAACGACCCGAAAGGGCAAACCAAGCAGACAGAATCAGGCAGGCGGCCCCAAACAGCCTCAGCGACACCCAAGACGACGAACTGGTCAGAGCATTGACCGTGTCGACATGAATTTCAGCCCTACGAACGTCATCTAACTTGTGGTCCGCACGCCTCTCCTCGGCTGGTTCTATGCCATGGGCCCGTGTAACCTGCAACATGGAAATTAGCTCCATGAAAAATCCAGATAGACCTTCCATTTCTTTACGTAGGGCCTGATTTCGCCGGCGAATGGGCCGCCTAAATCCGAAAATCAGCAGGGCCGCAACGGGAACGGTAAAGAGAAATAGCAATAGAAAAATCGGGGCTTTGACGGATGTGATGTAGACAGCCGTTAGGAACGTAAAGACCGTCCCTGGTAACAGTTGGAATAAATAATTGGCTAGCTGCTCGATGGAGACAACATCACTCATTAACTTGTGGTGCAATCCACCGGAACCGTGCCGTTCCAGAAACCCAATCGACAACCGGTGAATTTTGCGCACCAGTAACGTACGTAGATTGGATTCAATCCCTCTCATAGCTTGACTTTTTAGCCGAGCATGAATGTAATTGGCCGGAACGTGCAGGATAACGGCTAAGCAAAAGACCGAGCCGTTCATCAAGATGATGTGGGAGGAGCGATCGCTGGGGCTAGACACGCTGTCAATAATGTTGGCAACGATCAACGGTCGAATCCACTCTGGGCTTTGCCTGAGGATAAAAAAGAGTAGAGATAACAGTAGAAGAAGAGTCTGACTCTTGTATAAGCTGATTAGCTTAACGAACGGATTATTGCTCGATCGATTCCAAATGGTTGCAGGCATAGATGAGTAGGCGGGTCTTCAACTGAAGAGAGGACATCTCTTTGCCCGCACATTATAGTGAACGGACATTTAGACACATCTATCGCGATCGGCAATCCGCTATGGAGAGTGTTCCGATTGGCCTACCTTGCGTAGCTCGCTCTCGATACCCCTCACCCCCTCTCCCAGATTGGGCAAGGGGAGCTAGAGACCCAACAGCCCATTCTTAGACTTGACAGCAGATTGCCATTACTCGTCCGAGTCCCCAGACAAGACCAGCGAGCCTTGGGCATCTCCGGCATAGGAACCACCACTCATGGGGGGGGAGCCAGCGTCTTCCATTCCGGATAGATCGGGCTTCTTACCGCGCAAGCGATCGTAAAGGATAGAGATCGCAATGTAGAGGATGGGGACAACGAACAGGCTCAACACGGTTGAGAAAATCATGCCTCCAAACACGGCAGTCCCCAACGATTGGCGACTGGCAGAACCAGCCCCCGTGGCAATGGTGAGCGGAAAAATGCCCAGTAGCGTTGATACGGCGGTCATCACAATGGGTCGCAATCGCTGCTGAGAGGCTTCCACCGCAGCTTTGACAATACTCAGCCCCTGTTCGCGCAGCTGGTTGGCAAACTCCACAATCAGAATTGAGTTTTTGCTAGCCAAACCAATCAACATCACCAGACCCACCTGGCAGTAAACATCGTTCGCAATACCTCGCAAGGTAATTGCTCCTATCGCCCCCAAAATGGCTAACGGAACCGCTAGCAGAATGATGAACGGATCCACAAAGTTCTCGTACTGGGCCGCTAGCACCAAAAACACAAACAAAATACCCAACCCGAAAATAATCGGAGCTAAGCCACCGGAATCTAGCTCTTCTAACGAAATCCCCGACCACTCGAAGCCCATACTGTTAGGCAGTACTTCTGCCGCCACTCGCTCCATAGCGTCTAGTGCTTGGCCTGAGCTGTAGCCGGGAGCCGCAATACCGTTGATTTCGATGGAGCGGAACAGGTTGTAGTGGTTGATGGTTTGGGGACCTACGACCCGCTCGGTGCGCACCAAGTTTCCGAGCGGAATCATCTCTCCCAATTCGGAGCGGACGTAGAGCTGGTTGAGATCCTCCGGTGTGGAGCGGAACTGGCTGTCTGCCTGGATGTAAACGCGGTAGCTGCGTCCAAAGGCATTGAAATCGTTAACGTATTGAGAACCCAGATAGATTTGCAGGGTGTTGAGGATTTCATCAATGTTTACTTGCAGGGCTTTGGCACGATTGCGATCGATGTCCACCAACAGTTGTGGAGAATTGGCGGTGTAAGTGCTGAATACCGAGCCTGCCATTTCCGGCTGCTCGTTAGCCCTCGCCACTAGTTGGTCGCGGATGTTGACTAGGGTTTCGATGGAGTTATTGCCTCTATCTTGCAGGTGGAAGACAAATCCCCCGACATTCCCCAACCCTTGAATGGCTGGAGGGTTGATGGTGAAGACCTGGCCCTCGAGAATTTGCGACAGCGGAGCAAACACCTTGCCCAAGAACGATTGAGCGGTTTGAGCCGAGCCAGGGCGATCGCCCCACGGAATAAACGGCACGAAGGTCAAACTGCGGTTGGCCGTGTTCCCCGTAAAGCTAAATCCCCCCAACGAAAACGTCCCTGCCACTTCGGGATACTGAAGCAGCTCATCTTCGATTTGAGTGATGACGTCGCTGGTGTATTGCAGGGAGGTACCGTCAGGAGCTTGCATAACGCTGATGACATACCCTTGATCCTCCTCTGGCAGAAAAGCCGTCGGTACCTGTTGGTAGAACAGGAAGGTGACGACTAGCGATGCCACAAATAGCCCAATGACCAGACTTCGAGCCTGAGTCAGACGACTCAATCCGGCGCGATAGCCTCGCCGCATGCGATCGATCCCATCATTGAGCCATTCAAATATGCGTCCCAACCAGCCCCCCGGCTGTTGCCCCTGTCGCAATAGCAATGCCGACAGAGCGGGGGTAAGACTGAGGGCGTTGAAGGTGGAAATCACGATTGAAAACGCGATCGTCAGCGCAAACTGGCGGTAAAGCTGACCGGTGGTGCCGGGGAAGAACGCAACCGGTAAGAAAACGGCCAACAGAACCAAAGAGGTAGCGATCACAGCACTGGACAACTCGCGCATGGCCTCGATCGCCGCTAAGTGAGGTCGCATCCCCTTCTCTTGGACCTTGCCCGCAATATCCTCCACCACCACGATCGCATCATCCACCACCATGCCGGTGGCCAGCGTCAACCCGAACAGGGTAAGGCTATTGATGGAGAAGTTGAACAGCTTGACAAACGCAAACGTCCCGATCAGCGAAATGGGAATCACGATCGCCGGTACGATAGTAGCTCTCCAGTTTTGTAGAAAGACAAACAGGACCAAAACCACCAGAGCGATCGCCTGCAGCAGCGTGTTGACTACTTCTTCGCGGGATTCCACCACAAACAGAGTGGGATCGTACGGAATTTCATAAGTCAACCCCGGAGGGAAACTTTCCGCCAGCTCGGCCATGCGAGCTTTTACGGCTTGAGCCGTAGCGAGGGCATTGCTGTTGGGAGATTGCTGCACCAGATAGCCAACGGCTCCGCGAGTGCTGTAGCGAGCAAACGTGTTGTAGTCCTCTGAACCCAGTTCGGCACGACCAACATCCGATAGCTTAATCAGTGCACCATCATCGCCGGTTGCCAGAACTAAGTCATCGAATTCAGACACGTCTCTCAGTCGACCGGCAGTTTGAACCGGCAATTGATATTGCAATCCATCCTCGGCAGGAGGTTGACCAATCCGTCCGGCCCCGACCTGGATATTCTGCTCCTCTAGGGCTTCAGTCACATCTGTGGCTGACAGACCACGGCTGGCCATGCGCGTCGGATCGAGCCACAAGCGCATGGCATAGCGGCGCTCTCCAAATGGCTGCACCCGAGACACACCATTGATGCGAGTCAGCTCGTCTAGGACATATAAATCAGCGTAGTTACTGATAAAGGTGTCATCATACAGCCCATCTTCTTCGCTAAAGATGGCCATACCGACCAAATCCCCCCCCGACTGCTTGGTAATGCTGACCCCCGTTTGCTGGACAGGAGAGGGTAATTGCGGTTCTGCAACCGAGACTCGATTCAAGACATCGACGGCTGCAATATCGATGTCATAGCCTTGGTCGAAGGTAATGGTGATACTACTATTGCCATCCTCGGAACTGATGGATGACATGTAGCGCATGCCGGTAACGCCATTAATCTCCCGCTCCAAGACAGTGGTGACCGTTTCTTCCACAACACTGGCGTTGGCCCCAATATAGGTTGCCGACACCACCACTTGCGGCGGACTAATGTCTGGATATTGCTCCACCGGCAACGTCGGAATGCTGACCAAACCGGCTAGCAACACAATGATGGAACAGACGATGGTGAGTACCGGTCGTCGAATAAATGTTTCAACAAACATGGTTTTATAGCTGGCAGGTCAGGAGTCGTGCGAGAAAATAGTTCGTCATTTTCGAGCCGTATGGGGAGTTCCACCACTGAGACGGATGACATCCCACTGGAGCATCAAGGCTGAAATCCAGTTCGCTACACTTGCGCCAGCGCTTGCCCTCTCGCCAGCCCAGGCGATCGCCCCAAGCCGCAATTAAGTCGGCATTCTGCTCTGCCGTTGTATTCACAGTGCCGCCTTCCTCGACATAAATTTGGGCCTGCACTCCAAATCCAAATCGGCCGCCACTGGCATCGCTCCATAGCCGGTCAATCGTTTGCAGCGCGTTGCAAGGAATGTGCCGAATGCTGTCGGGGGTGAGTTCTTCGATATCAACCGCACCGGCAATCTCGACAATCAGCTGAATCGTGGCCCGATCGGCGTCCCACCAATTACCGGCTTCAAGATGCTGTTGAAGGGGCTTGTAGCGGTACACATCGGGAAGCAGAGCGAGGGTGTTCTCGATGTGTTGGACGGTATCTGCTAGCTCGGGAAGTTTGTCCAGTTGTTGCTTAACGGCTGTTAGTTGGATGTTCAACTGGGCCAATTGCTCGGCGATCGCCGTTAACTGCTGCGCCCCCTCTGCCTGTGAATGGGCATCTTCCTGCAATTGAGATCGTTGCGGATCGGTTGTGGGTAATTGATTCTCTACATCCATATACGACAAGCCTTGCATATAGTGCGTTCTAGTACAGAGATATGCTGGAGCTCGTTGGTGCGAGCCTCTCTCAGATCGATGATTGTCGAGTCAGTGATTGTCGAGTCAATGATTGTCGATGCGAGCTACCAGTGACGGCTGAGCAGACGGCTTAGGAACCAGATTCTGGAGTTTCGGATTCAGGGGTCAACGTTGCCACACCGGTTTCGGGCGAAATTGCTGCACCATCAAACAAATTGAGCAATCCAGACGTGACGATGGTTTCTCCTGCATCCAACCCCGACGTGACTGCGTAGGTATTGCGCTGCAGAGTTCCCAATTGCACGGGTCTCAGCTGAGCAATGGTTGGGGGCGCGTCCAAGCCGTCTGCAACCGAAGCATCTCCCCCTGCCTCTTCGGTTGCAGCCTGACCCACAACATAGACAAATGCCTGGTTGCCGATAAACGAGACGGCAGACGTGGGAACCGTCAGCGCGGATATTTCTTCCCAAATAATGTCCGCAGTGACAAATTGCTCGTCCCGCAGCAACCCTTCGGGGTTATCAAAACTAGCCTTCGCCAAAATGACCTGACGCGTGGCATCCACTCGCGGCGAGACAAAATCAATCTGCCCTGAAGCGATGGGCTCATCCTCACCCGGCAGGGTTAGCTGTACCTCTAAGTCAGGTCGCAATCCCCGAGCTTGCTCGATGGGGATCGCTAAGCGCAGCTCTAGTGTCGCGTTCTGAACAACAGACGTCAGGACGGTATCGGTTTCAACGTAGTCACCCACCTCAATCGGAATATCTCCAATCACGCCTGCAATCGGTGCCAAAACGTTGTAATCGTCCAAATCCTCTTGAGCCACAGTGGCATTAGAGTTGGCCTGAGCGATCGCTGCTTCCGTCTCTTCCAACACAGCTTCTGATGACGCCACTCTACGGTCTGCAGCATTGAGAGCCGCAACTGCAGCATCTCGATCTCGGCGAACGCGATCGAGCTCTTGAACAGAGATAGCACCCTCGCCAACCAGCAGCTCGGTACGCTCGAATTCCGCCATTTGCAACGCAACTTCTGCTGCCTCACGATCGCGATCCGCCTGGGCTGCCAGCAGTTGTGCTTGAGCACTGTTCTGAGCAGCACGGGCCACCATGACATTGGCCAACGCTCCATCTACCTGGGCTTGCGGGCGATCGAACTCCAACTGAACAATCGGGGTTCCCGCCTCGACTCGCTCCCCTTCGCGCACCAGAATCTGCTGCACTCGCCCTTCAGCTTCAGAGCGCAAGGTAACGCGTTCCAAGGCGTTCAAAGCCCCCACGAATTCTGACGATCTAGCGACAGATTCGGACGACACATCTTGAACCCGCACTGCGGGAGGGGGCGGAGGAGCGGTCGCCTGCAACTGAGATTTATTGCGGGCGGCTCCAATCGCGACAAGCCCGCCGATCGCAACCACAGTTGCGGCAGTTATTCCCCACACTTTGCGGCGAGGAGAGAGAAATATCGCAGAATTGCGATCGCCAGAAGAAAATGTCATGTCACGGATTCCAAGACTCGCACCAACAGCACCGATCGGGCGGAACAATCGATTTTAGTTAAATACTTACTTAAATACTAAAGTAAACGTTATCGTGGATAAAATCCAGCTACATTGCGTCGTAGTATTTTGCTTTCATGGCCACCTCATCTAGGCGGAGAGCAGGCAAGAAAGCGTGAAAATATACCTAAACCCTGCTATTTCACCACTGGGCATTACCGACTTGCAGATAGTACTAGTTTGACTTCTTAAACTTTTACTTAAATGCTAGCACCTCGAAAAGTCTGTCGGGTGGCTTACATATGAGAATTTGCTGATGTATCTCACTGTCAGTTCGAAGACATTTCTTATAGCTCGACGACGCTACTGAAGTCGAGGTGTGTTGCTTGCTGAGCGATTACACCACCAGTGTTTTATCAGGTTTACTGTTAAACGTCAGTTCAACAGAGCCATTTGAGTTGGATAGTTGCCCCACAGCATAACGATAGCATCAGGGTTGCGGACAGCTAGTTGAGTTCAAGCAGAAAAATGCCAGTCAGCATAAGAGCTCACCGGCATTGTCAAGGGGCCAAAATGAACAGGGCCAAAATGAACAGGGCCAAAGTAAACTGGGCCAAAATGAACAGGGCCAAAATGAACTGGGTCAAAGCAATCAGTTAGTTTGCCAGATATCCATCCAAGGTGTGGCGGGTGGTTTTCATCGAGCGCAGCTTGCGCAGCGCTTCTTTCTCAATCTGACGAATGCGCTCGCGAGTCAAATCAAAATGCTCACCCACTTCACGCAATGTTTTTCCCTTGCCACCATCAAAGCCGTAGCGCAGGTGCAAAACATCCCGCTCCATCGGCTTTAAGATTCCCATCGCGGTTTGGACATCCTTCTGCATGGAGTTAGCCACGATTTCCTGGAAGGGGCGATCGGACTGGGTGTCCTCTAGTAAATCTCCCAGGCGGGTTTCTCCTTCCGGCCCTACCATCACATCCAGCGAAATGGGTAAGGTGGCCGACTGCTGGATCGTACGTAGCTTCTTAAGCTTGACCCCCATTGCTTCCGCCAGCTCCTCATCGCTAGGGCGACGCCCCTTCTCCTTAGTGAGGTCGCGGATTGTGCGCTTCAGGTGACGAACTTTGTCCACCATATGAACGGGAAGACGAATCGTCCGGGCTTGGTTGGCAATGCAGCGGGTCACCCCCTGACGGATCCACCAGTGGGCGTAGGTGCTGAATCGATAGCCGCGCTCTGCATCGAATCGCTCGGTGGCGCGAATCAAACCAATATTGCCTTCCTGAATTAAATCGAGGAACGGAACCCCCCGATTGACATACTTCTTGGCCACACTGACCACCAACCTCAGGTTGGAGTTGATCAGCTTCTGCTGGGCTCGCTTACCCTTGCGCTCGTCGCCTCGCAACTCCAGCTCGCTGGTGTCTAGGCGATTGGCCACTTCAACATCAGAAGGAGGGTGACCCATCTCCTCTGCCAGCGTGTTTCGCATTTCACGAATGTCAACCAACTTGCGAACGGCGCGGGAGAGGCGAATCTCATCAGCGTGATCGATGCGATCGACGCGGCCGATTTCATTTAAGTAGAGGTCTACAGCATCTTCAACACTTCCAAACGAGACCTGGGTAACCGATGCTGGTGTCGGTGGGTCTCCAGTCCATGAGCGAGAGGCTTTAGCGGCAGTCATATTTATAAAGGAGGTTTTAAGTCACAGCTCTAGTGTAGAAACAGGTCACTATCAGTAGTAATCGAAAATCGATCTTCTGAAATTGATAGTATCTATGCTTTGGGTAGAGAGGTTGGCTTCGACACTAAACGATCGCCGTCTAAGCTACTGGGGCTGGGTCGATGGGTTGGCGGGTTGCTGGTTGATATGGTTACGGAGAGGAGACTGATTGGTCTTGGTTACTCTATGGATTGCGATTGCTCATAGAACAATGGTTGATAGATCTACCTTAGACTCGGCATAGTGTCTATATACGAGATCGGCAGGAGTGAAGCACTCAAGATCGAAAATCGAAAATCAAACATCTACCCCCATCTCGGAGAACAGTCATCCTCCGCCACTCCCAACTCGCTTGAGCCCAGCCTCTTTTACGCCGAGCCCCTTCCACTTCGCCTCGCAGAGTAAAGATTCTATGTCTCGAAGGTCAAGCCATTGAGTCAGAATTCCCAGCCTTCAAACCCTGCCTCTCGGAAAATCAATCCTCGTGCGGCGAATATCATTGGCCCACGGGTGCGATGGATGCGAGAGAAGTTGCGTTTGACTCAGGATGAGCTGGCGGGAAAGCTGGCCCGCTACGGTATCACCTTGGATTACGTGAAAGTCGGGCAAATTGAAAACGGCAAGCGCAGGGTGATTGATTGGGAGCTTGTGGCGATCGCCAAAGCCCTAGGTGTGTCCATTACCTGGTTGATTAGTGGGGACGAAGACACGTGGTAAGTCGCTTGTCTGGATGAAACATCAAACAAATATCCTATGGCGATGGCGATCCCCGACAGAGAGTGCCATAAGCATTTTTTCTGACGAATCAAGGCTTTGGGCGGCCTCCAGACTCTGGACCTTACAGAGAATTGCTACAAATCCTGCTAGCTGGCTAAACGTTACAGCGAGCTGGACGGTTGAGGAGGCGCTACCAGTCTGCGGGGGGCGGACCAACGGTTCGGAAGATCCGTCAGACTTTCCATGTCTTTTAACACAGTAGACAGGTGGGGTAGAACGCTGGGCAAATATCCCAGCAACCACAGCTGCGATCGCGCAGGAAAGGGGGCCAGTGGATGCGATCGCACTGCGCGTAGTCTCAACTCAACTTCCAGAGCTAAGATATCCAGCTCCAGTTCGAGTAGATGTTGTTGGATGTCGCCAATCATAAGGCTCTAGCAAGACAGGACAGAACCATCGCCAGCATTTGACTAGCGTTCCCGCAATTGGCTGGTTTTGCGCTCCACTCCCTGCGACTACATTCCCGCGAGAAGAACTCCGTCTATGGAATTCAGCTGTTCGGGGAAACAGTGGGCTAGGAGGACGGGCTGGCTGTAGTACAAATCGGTGGCCAACCCGCTCGCATGGCAGGGGACGATCGTCGATAGCACTCGGTGCCTCGTGGCAGCCCCTCTGCAATCAAAACCAAGGCCAAGCGGGATAAACGCTAGCCAATAGCTGCACCGATGGATTGGAGGTTGAAGTCGAGGGGGAATACCGTTTGCTCGTCATGTTGTGCGCCATCAAGGACGCTGCCATCGAGGTTGGCATCTGTTAAATTGGCTCCTCTCAGGTCGGCATCCATGAGAATCGCCCCTGTCAAATCAGCGTTCGTCAGATCGCTATTGCGAAGGCTAGCCCCTTGCATGACCGCCCCTTGTAACTGAGCGGACTGGAGGTTAGCGCGATCGAAATTGGTCTCAATCAGGTACGAGTTTTGCAGATCGGCCCCTTGCAGATTGGCACCGCTCAAATCGCTGCTAATCAAACGACTTTCCTGCAGCAGTGCCCCCTGCAGCGAGGCATTGGTCAGATTGGCTTGCCCCAAGTTGGCCTTGCGAAAATCGGCATCGCTACACACCGAAGCGGCCATCTGGGTACCGATCAAAAACGCTTCGCCCAACTCGGCCTTACTGAGCTGAGATTGGACCAAGTTTGCTTCTACCAATTTGGCTCCAGCCAAATCGATACCGGTCAGGTCAGCGTCCTCAAGATTGGCTCGACTGAGGTTAGCCTCCCGTAAATCTGCATGACACAGTTGAATACCCGGTAGGTCGGCTCCGATTAATCGTAAGTTGCGAAATTCACGCTCTCCAGCTGCATAGCGCTCCAGCAGCAGCTTTGCGGCGCGATCGCGGCAGTAAGTTTTACCAGGTGTGATTTCTGCTGCGGGACTCTGTCGGGAGGTATTCTCCTCAACAGGAGCCGCCAGATTGTCAGAAATCGGGTTGTGACTTGATACGTTTAACACCACTCATCCCCCAACGAATTCCCCCCCTGTTGGCAACGCTAGCGTTGCATCTGTTCGCATTTGAACGCTCATCCGTAGGTGATGGGTGAAGCGTAAAATGCTGCGTACGAGTGTATCCGCGGATGTCCGGCTTGGCCCGCGCCAAACTACTCATTTCGGGATCGCTTACTGTACTGGAGTGCTGGGATAAATGCTCTGCACGATCGAGCACATATCCAGCCTAGTAAGCCGTCCAGCCATTGGTTGCTGATGAGTTGGGGGTGCTCGGGTAAGCAAAATTGTGCGGTTAAGCCTAATTCGCGTGCGCGCAGGCGAGCGCAGGTCCCATCCCCTTGTGTATTCAAACCAGACATAGGGTCAGTTCATCACACCAGCTCAGTTCATCACACCAGCAAGGGCCAAAGAGGTATCAGACGGTATGTTCGATATCGATAGTTTGGGTATCTACAGGACGGGTCGATTCTCTCGAATCATGCTGGCAGCATCGGGATCGAACCCACGCGGAAAGATAGTGTCAGCACCGTAGATTGCCCCCGCGACATCTGCCTCATTCAAATTGGTTTCGCTCAGATCGGTTGCCACCAGGTCCGCTTGTTGAAGGTTGGCCCCCCGAACGTTCGCTCCCCATAAATTGGCGCCGCGCAAATCGGCTTGATGAAGGCAGGCCATCGACAGGTTGGCGGCGCGCAAACAGGCACCAATCAGTCGAGCAAAGGTGAGATCGGCAGCCGTCAAATTTGAAACCGTCAGATCGGCACCAATCAAGCAACAGTGTTCTAAGTTACTGTCGCTCAGGTTAACTGCCCGTAGCTCCGCTTCACGCAGGTTGGCTCCACTCAATCCGGTCGCATTGAGATTACTGCCATTGAGCAGAGCCCCTCGCATCGAGGATGTAGATAAATCGGATTGACTAAAATCAATCCCCTCTAACTCCGCCCCATTAAATTGAATGTCTACCAACACTTTGCTGTTGAGCGGCTGACCGCGCAGCATGCTGGAGGTGTAGTGGTTAAAGTCGCGATGCCCGGCAAGATATAGCGAATTGAGTTGGAATTCCTCAGACATATAACCGAAATGGGTGGGTTTGACTCAGCTTGCCCCAGAACTGCTGTCGTAGCGCTCGGCCGGTCACCGAGCCGTTCGGTTTGCCCAAAAATCGGACTGGCGGTACCTGTTCGTTCCGGTCGACCGGCCGACTGACGGGAGCCTACCTAGGTACAAGTCATTTATCAGGGTACACCGGCTCTCGATTGCCTCAGGGTATCTTGCACATTTGTTTCATTCACTGGATGTATTCTCCGATCGGTTCCCCCCCAGCAGGTGCCGTTCGAGGGGGGGACGTACGGATAAATAGACAACCAATCCCATAAAGGGTACCAGCCGTGCAACCCACGCGACGACTGTGCTCGACCAATGTCTACGTGCCATGTCATCGCTCACCAGCCAGCCTTGAAACACCCAAAATGTTGCCAGGTCGATCGCAAACGAATACGCCAAACGATCGGTCTTGACTATCTGCACCACGTCCGGCCAGCGCACCGCCCAATCTCCAAACTCAGGACGTCCGAACGCCGCCCACCCGAAAGACGCGATCGCTACCACCGCCAAACAGCGGGGCAACCACCGACTCTCCGACAGTTGTTCCACAGGTGTAAGGGGGCCGGAGGGGAGAGGCTGCTGCGATCTGCGCAGCGCTAGCCAAGGAAGGTAAAACACGTTGGTCAGAAATGCTGTCCCAACCAGAAACGGAAGCAATGGAAATCTCTGCGCCCGTCCATCAATCGCAAATCCCCAGAACAGCAATCCCCAAGCCACTGTCAGATTAAAGAGCCCTTCTAACGTCGGACTGAGGTGAGGGGCAATGGCGGGAAACGCCAGCGGCATGACAAACCAGAAATTCAGGCTGAGGTCCATGGCCTCTTTGAGGGTGGCGGGCTCGGTATGGAGCAATGACGGTCCGGGCGGAAAATCGCTCAGCAAGAGATAGCCAACGTAGAGGAGCCAAGCCACCCAGAGGAATAGTCGGGATGCGGATAGCTTGGAGAATTCCGTGGAATTCGCTGGCTGAATCATGACTGGCACTTGAACGTGAAAGCTTTATTGTTCTTAACAATAGAGCGATCGCGCCCATAATAAAGGTAGGACTCGGTGACACCACCGAGAGATGCCACCGAGAAATGCGACTGAGAAGCCCCATGACCGCTCCCCCTTCTTCCATTGCTCCTCAACGGAATGAAAGCAGCCCGTCCCCCCCCCCCTAGGCTGGCAAATCGAATTGCTGTATGACGGAGACTGTCCGTTGTGCGTCCGCGAGGTCAACTTCTTGCGGCGCAAGGATGCTGGGCGAGGCATCATTTCATTTGTGGATATTGCAGCACTGGACTACGACCCACAGCAGCACGCCGGGATTGATTTCGAAACGGCAATGGGGGTTATTCACGCTGTGAATTCAGATGGTGCCGTCATCCGAGGGGTAGATGTATTTCGTCAGGTGTACGACGCATTGGGGATCGGTTGGATTTATACTGCAACCAAGTGGCCGCTGGTGGGGCCATTGGTGGATAAGCTGTATGAGTTGTGGGCAGATCGCCGCCTAGCCGTAACAGGGCGACCGACACTGCAAGAGATCGTTCGAGATCGTCAGCAAGCATTGGATGGGTGCGGCGCTCGGTGCAGAACCGAGTAAGACTGACTCAAGCCAAGTGGGAGCAAGTAGGCCAATTCGAGTCGACATTTTAGGTGAACGCCAGTCGGGCTTTAAGCTGCTTTGCGGCGCTCGTTGCCGAACTGGTGCAGTAATGGTGGGGGGGCATTCTCTGACGTCACTTGCAGTAGCCGAGGGATCTCGGCACTGTTGTAGACGCGGAATTCGCTTTCAACGGTTGCTGTCGCATTGCGAACCGCTTGATTGATGACAACAGAGCCTTGTGGATCGGAGACAGAGCGATGGAAAGTGCCGGGAGGAATGCGCAGAATATCGCCATTCGCCTCCAATCGAACGATGTGGAACGGCTGTTCCCACGAAAAATTCACTAAGAAAAACGTTCGGCCACCGGACAGAGCCAGTAGATTATCCTCTTGCCCGGGATGTAAGTAAAACTGCCAATGGCCATCAGATGTGTTGTTGGGGCTGGTGGCGGGGCCTTCGTGGCAGACTAGATCTCGGGCATTCGAGCCAGCAATGGTGATATCGAAAAACCGCACTTGCGGCGTATCGCGGAACTTTTTGTAAGAGAGCAGTTCAAACATGACGTACACCTGCAGATAGCGGTAGGGCTCGTAATGAATGTGGAGAGATGAATATTTGTTAAGGTGACCAAATTTTCAAACAATCTATCTCTGCCAAATGCGATCTACAACACAATTTGCGAAGCGTATCTATGCGAAAACCGAATCAATAAGTCGTTTGTCGAGTCGATATCAGTAATTCCACGTCCCCCGAGTTACTGACTCCGAGTTTGTACTGCCTATGAATGTGGACCAACTCGCAATTTTTCTGGATGTGTCAGAATCTCAGAATTTTTCCGACACCGCTAATAAGCTGGGCATTTCTCAGTCGGCAGTCAGTCGCGCGATCGCCTCTTTAGAAGATGAATTAGGTATCGTGCTGCTATCGCGTGGCAGATTTGGAGCTCGACTCACAGAAGTGGGCGAGCAAATGCTCAGCCACGCTCGCCAGATCGTTCAAACTCGGGCGTTGATGGAGCGAGATGCCAACGTGGTGCGCGGATTAGATGGCGGCAGAGTTAGAGTTGCTTCATTCCGTAGTGCGGCAACCCATCTCGTACCTCCAGCAATTTCTCAGCTCACGCAGCGGTTTCCGAATATTGAAATCAGCCTAAAAGAGAGCGACCCACTAGATGTTGAACAGGCATTACGGGAAGGAATTGTAGATGTCGGCTTGGTGCCGTTGCCACGCTCGCCAGAATTCGAGACGTGGGAAATTGCTCGGGATGAGTTTGTTGTGTTGTTGCCTGAGGGAGACGTTCAGTCTGGAGATCGCCTCACTTGGGAGAAATTAGCCAGGTACTCCTTCATCTTGCACAGTTATGCAGAGTGCACATCAATGCTGCGGGACCATTGGCAAACGTTCGGCCAGCCGTTTGAGGTGGCCTACGAAATTAAGGAAGACTCGACAATTTTGAGCATGGTGGCGCAGGGATTAGGAGCGGCAATCCTTCCCCATTTAGCAACGATTCCGCTCCCCGAAGGGGTGCAATCCTTTCAGTTGCCGGTACCGCTAGAGCGATCGATTGGTGTTGCCGTGGTGGCCAATTCAGACCTATCTCCAGCAACCCATCAGTTTGTCGATGTTTTGCGCAAGACTGGGCTATTTGCATAACGGACGATTATCTGATGGCTTCCGTAGACTCGCGACACGACATAGTATCGTGCGGAGTCGCAATAGGGGTTGAGGGCTTTCGGGCGACTGAAAGTTCTACGCTGGGCTGAATTCTTTCGAATTTCTTGTTGTCAAAACCAGTAGTTTCGCAACACTGATGCCTTTGACAGGTTGTCTCTTGACAGTTGCCTTGCGCATCAGAAAGAACGGGAGAGTGTATTGCTAGTCAAGCTCTATAGATGCTGAATATTGCTGCTACTGTTGTCGCCATTATTTGTCTGTACATTTCTACGATTGCACCTGCACTCTCCGATCCCTTTCAAGAGGGTCTACAGCTCGTGCAACACAATCAACTCAACGCTGCCGTGCAACTGTTTACCCAAGCAATTGAACAGGGAGATCGCCAAGCTGTAGCTTACAGCAATCGATGCCTGGTTCGTTTGCAGCTAGAGGACTACTCTGCCGCAATTGCGGACTGTTCCGAAGCCCTTCGCCAATCACCCAGTCGGCCATCCATTAGCTCTGAAGTCTATCTCAATCGAGGGTTGGCTCATTATCGGTTACACCACTACGACGATGCGATCGCCGATTACAATCGCCTGCTATTCCTCAACCGCCAAGACTTTCGCGGATACTACAATCGCGGCCTCAGCAAAGTGGCGCTGCGCAAGCTCTATTCGGCACTCGAAGACTTTAAGCAAGCAGAGCGATTGTCTCGCCAAGAGCCCTCATCTATTCGAGCCAAGATCTTTAACGACTGGGGGTTGGCATTATTTCTACAACAGCAGTGGCCTATTGCCCAATCCAAGTTCGAGCGAGCCATTCGTCTCACCTCCCAAGCGGAAGGGTATTACTTCAATCGAGGATGTACCTGTCAACAGTTGAAAGATTATGATTGTGCGCTCTCCGACTTCAGCCGTGCAGTACAGCTCAATGACCAATATGCAGATGCTTATGTCATTCGAGGCACGAGCCACGCCCTATCGGGCGAAATTCGGATGGCGATCGCCGATTGGAATCGAGCTGCCACTTTATTTGCTAATCAGGACAATCCCTTGGCCCAGCGGCAGATTCAGGAGCTAGTGGAACAGGTGGCCGATTCGACTGGGACGATCGCCTGACTGGTGGAAGCCCCTACAGTCCAACAATGTTCTCTATTCTCGAACGATCAATGTTGCGGACATACCGCCCCCACGATGAGGCAAACAATGGTAGGTGTACTTGCCCGGAGGAACATCGTCGAATATTTCGGTAATTTCTATCGAAGGTGATGCCAGCAAACGCTTTTGAGAATGGTGTCGAACAGCATCGGGGGCGCGGCGATCGAAGACGACGTTATGGGGAAATGCCCTATTGTTAATCCACTTAACGGTATCGCCTATCTCAATTGTTAAAGTGCTG
The DNA here is from genome assembly GCA_039817825.1 of Cyanobacteria bacterium J06642_12. Classification (GTDB taxonomy): domain Bacteria; phylum Cyanobacteriota; class Cyanobacteriia; order Thermostichales; family PCC-7336; genus PCC-7336. The sequence goes on from JBCBVA010000008.1 coordinate 20,727, forward strand.
GGTTCAAATGCCAAAATACCTCGATCTGTTCCCATTTTAACCACATGTGTTTTGGCTGAAACAGGGTGTACAGACAGTACAAGCAACAGCAGGATCGATACAGCCGTACCGAAAAACCCCTTTAATAACTGAGTAATGTGAAATCCAGAAAGTCGCAACAACATGGTGAGGACAGGGGGTGAAGGACTTTACAAATGAGCTCGTTTGTTTTCCAGATTTTAGCATTTAATCCAACACCATCAAATTACAAATCATCAACAAAAGAATCTATGGTGAACGAAATATCTCATCTTAGATGAACGCATTCCATGCCTATCTCTGGGGGCTGAAGTGACTATGAGTACTGGGTTCTCACGCCTCTGTCCAGAATAAGTCGTAGATAATTTGGATAGAACTATCATTTTTATCAATGCTAATCATCGAGTCTTCAATCAATTGGAGATAACCCTTCGAAATCAATAGCTTAAAATTATTGTGCTGATAATTTTAGCTTATGTGGCCTGAGGATATTTTCTCCTCTCACGAGGCATCTCCATGGAGCGCGCGTGGCAATCTAGCTTCGTCTCTACATTACGTAGGGCTATGCTCTATTTCTGCTGATAAAGCTGTGCCACACCTGTAATGTTGTCAGCACCGTATCCGTTCCGTATTGCTGACTCAAAAATATGCCGGGCCGTCTCGCTCATGGGAGTATGAGCGTTGTTTCGCTGAGCGAGATTGGCTACATACTCTAAATCTTTCTCAACTAACTCAATTGGGAACAATGGCGCGAACGTACTGGATGCCATTGCTTTAGCGGCAATTGCTGCTGCTCGGCTGCAAACCGGGGTTGCCGCAACGATCTCGAGTGCTTTCTGTTCGTTCACACCGCTGTTTCGCAACAAACTGTTCAGCTCTGCCACCAGCGCCACCTGAGCACTGAATAGAGTGTTGATGGCTAACTTAACGGCTGCACCGTGTCCGATCGCCCCTGCATGATGGATAGCTTGACCCAGAACCTGAAACAGGGGCGTTGCTCGCTCTAAGCTCGCGATATCTCCGCCGACGATATGTACGAGCTGTCCTGCTTCCGCCTGGGGTCTGGTACCGACCACCGGAGCATCTAGGAACGCAATATGCCGCTCGCTGCATTGTCGCGCTAGTGTTTCGACCCAACCCATCGTTAAAGTCGAGCTTTCAATCGCGATCGCCCCCTGCTTCATTCCAGCCAAGGCACCATAATCGGGATTCAGCCAGACATCCTGTGACGCAACATCATCCCGCACCATACCGATCGCAACATCAGCTTGAGTGACGGCAGCATATGGTGTGTCGGCGGCTGTGGCTCCTAATTCCACTAATGGTGCGGTTTTGGCCGCAGTTCGATTCCAAACAGTGACTGGATGACCGGCATTTACCAGCCGAGTCGCCATGCGGGCCCCCATTGCTCCCAGCCCCAATACTGCGACACTTGCTCGCTCTCTTTCAATCTGATGCATTGTGACAGAGCCTCTATTGCGTCATAAACAATTGCGAAATCACTCTAACTAGTTTGTTTATGGCAATAAATAGGATATAGGTCATCACATTCATGCAGAGAATACACGAATGGATATCGAAAGCTTGCGCGTCTTCATTGAGGTTGCTCGCCGAGGAAGCTTTGCTGCAGTCGCGCGCGATCGCAATCTCGACCCTTCATCGATTTCTCGCATCGTCTCGTTGTTAGAAGACAGTCTGGGATTTCGACTGTTTCAACGAACAACTCGGAGCATGGCTTTGACGGCCGAAGGAGAACACTATCTGAACCGGATCGCTAATGTTGTGGAAGAGTTAGATCGCGCTCGAGACGAAATTCTGACAACCAAAGAGAGTCCGGCAGGGACTCTACGCCTGACCACATCGGTTGCATTGGGCCAAATCTGGCTGGTTCCGCTGCTCCCTCAATTTCGCAGCCAGTTCCCCCACCTTAAGTTGGAGCTTCGGCTGTGCGACACCAATCTCGATCTAGTTTCCGAACGCATCGATCTCGCCATTCGTCTGGCTCCGCGCATCACAACCGACCTAGAGCGAATCAAGCTATTCAATACTCGGTATCGCATATGTGCCAGCCCTGGCTATCTAGATCGTGCAACAGAGTTGAGTGAACCAAGAGATCTAGAGCGACACCGCTGTCTTCTCTTCAATCTGCCAGGATATCGCTCCCTCTGGATCTTTCGCTCTGCTACTGGAGAGCGGCAAGAAATCGGCGTAGATGGCGACATCGTTGTCTCTAGCGCTTTAGCATTACGGGAATGTGCTTTAGCTGGGTTAGGCCCTGCATTATTGGCGGATTGGGCGATCGGAGACGATCTCGCTGCAGGCCGCTTACGAGATGTTTTTCCCACTTACGATGTCACTGCAACAGAATTTAGAACGGCAGCATGGATGGTATACCCCAGTCGCAGCTTTCTGCCGCAGAAGGTCAGAATCATGATGGAATTCCTACAGGACCACGCACATACAAGGACGAGCGACTCTCGCAGCACCTGAAGCACCTAACGTTGCAATGCATTGTCCCAGCCCGTCAAGAATGTTGATGGGACGAACTGCGGAACAGGTAGCTGTGGAAGACGGATTACCCCCAAATCCGTCTCCAGCGTCCATCCCAAAAATTACAGGAGAGAAGTCATAGACTGACTCTTTCAATTGCCTCAACTCCTGGCAAGGAAGCTACACCAGTTGAATCCCTGCTATGCACCGAAGCCGCCATCGATGGTGTGTTGGGCACCCGTAACAATTCCTGCCTCAGGCCCAACCAAATATGCCACCATACCTGCGATTTCGGTCGGTTGAGCATGTCTCTTAATCGCCATAAACGAATGCATTGCATCTTTCATGGGCCCATCTTCTGGATTCATGTCTGTGTTCACCGGACCGGGCTGAACACTATTCACCGTAATGCCACGAGAGCCAAAATCTCGGGCCAAGCCGCGCACCATCCCCTGTACGGCTGATTTAGTCAGTGCGTATGCGGCACCTCCCGGAAATGGCATCCGATCGCCATTCACCGAGCCAAGAATCACAATCCGTCCACCGTCATTCATCTGCCGCGCACCATCAACTGCTGCATGATAAGGCCCGCGTACATTGATATCGATCATGCGATCTACATCGTCTGAGTTGGTGTCTAGCGGATCGCCCATCACCAAAATACCGGCGTTAATCACCAGAATATCCAGCGCCCCTTGCTCCGCAATGAGCTGGCTAACTGCACGGCGATCGGCACTATCTGCTTGAAACGCCTTTGCGTTAGTTTTTCCAGCCAACTGTGATGCCGCTTCACCCGATCGACCGTAGGTGAATGCAGTATCGGCTCCATCCGCAGCCAATCGCTCGACAATTGCCGCACCAATTCCACGACTACCACCCAGCACCAGCGCTTTCTTACCCGAAAGAATTGACATGCGTCTAATCCTTTTATATATCGACTACTATATAAATAAGCTAACAGAATCCTATCTATTAATCTAGTGATCGCTAAAAAAATATCTGGGCGCGGGCGCCCGAGGCAATTTGACCTCGATGAGGCGGTTTCTACCGCACAACACCTGTTTCATCAGCGGGGCTATGACGGCGTCGGCGTGGCGGAACTGAGTCAGGCAATCGGTATTACAGCGCCCAGTCTTTACAGCGCCTTTGGTAGTAAGCGCCAATTATTCGAGCAGGCTTTACAGCGTTACGCGAAGGATTGTGGGCAGTGGTTACCCGAGGCGTTGCAGAGCGGCAAAACTGTAGATGCAGCGATCTCGAACCTCTTTGCTCGAGCTGCAGAGGTCTATGGCGCCCATTCATTGCAGAGAGGGTGTTTGGTGTTGGAAGGAACTCGTAACTGCACCGATGCTGAAGCTTGTGCGCTCAGTAGTAAATTTCAGCAGGCGACCAGAGACCTCGTGCGTAGCCGCATTGCAGAACACTATGCAGAGATAGCAGATGTGCTGACCAACTACGCGATTGTTGTATTGAAGGGACTGTCTGCGGCTGCTAAAGATGGAGCAACTCAAGCCGAACTGATTGACGTTGCCCGCATTGCGGCCAATGGGTTCTCGGCGGTTGCTCGTGAATCGGTCGAGGACTGTGGCCATTCAGGAGGTAGCTTGGCGGGGAAGGCGAGCCCATTCGTAACCGGACAACGCGAAGAGAATAGTGACTAAGTAACGCAATTTCGAAACAGAAAAGAACAAATTGAACTGAGATCTCGTCTGTAGTGGTTGCGACGAATCCGCTGGTCGTCACGATTCTTTACAAAAATTCATCTGAGTATAGAATGGTGATGTACGGTTCACACCTGTTCTCCAGCTGTTGGCTAAGAGTCCGGCAAATCTCCTAGTTCTGGGGCTTTGTCGCTAGAATGGCTCTTACTGTAACAGCCGTTGAATTGCCATTAAATTTCGTTCGTTTTGCCATCTTCTATGGTGGATGTGGGTATTAATGGCACATTCATTTTGTGGCAGGGTATACATACAACATGCGTCTAGGTCGCCACATGTCGTTGATTTGGGAAAGGATTCAGCATCGCCTCAAGAATTATCTTGTTGCTGGTCTGTTAACCGTTATCCCTTTGGCTACAACCATCTGGTTGATGGTTGAGGTTGCAACTCGCAGCATTCGCTTCCTGACCACGATCCCCAAGCAGATCAATCCGATCCAGGGTATCCACCCCATTCTCGGCAATCTGATCGAAATATCGGTAGGTTTGGTTGCCCCCATCCTGTTCTTGTTGCTGATCGGCTTTATGGCTCGCAATATCGTGGGGCAATGGCTGCTCAATATTAGCGAGCGTCTCCTGCATGCGATCCCGATTGCAGGCTCGATTTACAAGACGCTCAAGCAGTTGTTGACAACCGTGTTTGCCGATCGCGGTAAGCAGTTTAGCCGAGTGGTATTGGTGGAATATCCGCGCAAGGATGCATGGTCCATTGGATTTGTGACCGGTGATTTTCAAGCAGGGCTCGGGCGCGATACAACTCAGCAGGAAGAATGGCTGAGCATCTTCATTCCTACTACACCGAATCCCACATCGGGCTGGTATTCCATTGTGCGAGAAGCCGATACGGTCCCACTGGAGATGCCGGTTGAAGACGCATTTAAATTGCTGATTTCCGGCGGTATTGTCCGTCCCGATTCGTTCCAAAGCGGTATTCAGACTGCCTCTACTGTTCCGGTGAATTTGCGCGATCTGGCAGAGCGAGAACGGGCAATGGAGCGAACTGTCCTCAATCGCCAGATAGATAGCGAGCTGGTTGAACTTCAACTGCCCGATACGGATACGGCGCAGAGGTTTGATGTTGGTTAGTGGTTAGGGCTGACGTCTGGGGCTGTGAGTGCTCTGGCAGTATGCTGCAGAGACTCTAAGGCCGATCGCCTGCGCCTCAATTCTGCGCAGACAGAGTACTAGGTGTAGTGTCGCTCGATGCCACCGCTAGTTCAGTCTTAGCCTGCTGGCAGTCCTTTGCGAGCTGAGCTTTTAAGTGCTCCAACGATTCGAATTTCATTTCCGGACGCAGGAACTTGTGCAGTTCTACAGTAAAGTGCTGACCGTAGAGATCGCCCGACCAGTCCAATAGGTGAACTTCAATAGAGCGCCGTTCTCCATCAAACGTAGGCCGCTTGCCAATATTGAGGACGGCAGGCTGTGGAGACGAACTCTGGCGATCTCCCTCTTGCGAGTTCTCCCAACAGGCCCAGCCGCAATACACGCCAAACTGAGGCAACACCTTTGTCTCTGATACTTCCACATTGGCCGTGGGAAAGCCCAGCAATCGCCCCCGCTGGTCTCCGGTCACCACTGGTCCAGACAGACGATAAGGACGACCCAGCAATGTAGCAGCTAGCTCAACATCACCTGTGGTCAGTGCGTCGCGAATGCGAGAGCTACTCACCCGCAGTCCACCCAATTCCACTGCGCTAACAGAATGCACCGGTACACCCATTCGTTTCCCCCAATCCTGTAGGGTTTGAGCGTTGCCAGATCGCCGATAACCAAAGCAAAAGTCCCATCCAACGCTAACGGCACAGGTCTCAAGACCGGTTTCTAGCACAGTGGCAATAAAATCTGCTGGCGACTGAGCCGCGAACTCCGGAGTGAAGGGGAGCAGAACGACTTGTTCGATGCCGTATGACTCAAATAGCTGTAGTCGCTCGGGCAGGGGTGTAAGGGTGGGCAGGGCTTGGCCGGAAAGTACTTGCCGCGGATGGGGATCGAAGGTAAGGATAGTGCTGATACCGCGAGCGCTGCTCACAACCGGAGCAATCACCTGCTGGTGGCCGCGATGCACGCCGTCAAAATTGCCCAGCGCTACGGCGGCTGGACAGCGAACATCAGCTAGATTGCGAACCACATGCACGCGGTAAGGTCCTCAGAGAATCGGGTAGAGAGAATCGGGTAGAAGGAAACCGTCATCGGTTTGTTTTAGCACGGAGCGGATCGAGCCGTTTCAACTAGACATCGTGCACTCGTGAAAGACCGAAGCTCTACACAAGCGGCCACATGACAACACCGCAGGCAGCAAGCGCAGCGAGCGCTCCAAATGTCCGGTAGAGCCGGATCATTACTGGCTTCACTTGGTAGTCAACGACCAATCGATCTTTAGCTAGCTCGTCCTCTGGCTTGTCCCAAATTTCGCCGTCATACCAGCCACTCTCTTCGTACACAATCGACTCTTGCGACAGGCGGCGCTTGACATACGACCAGCCGAGAAATTGGCGAATAGTGGCCAGCGACACAAAAAACACGCCAAACTCAATCACCGACACCAGCATGTGGCCCAACTGTTGTTCGGGTGGAAAACAGGAGGCCGCCACCGGAGCAGCCAATAATGCGGCCCAGAACCCAACCCACCCCAACCGGCGACCATAAATACTGAGATCGAGGGTAGCCCAGCGAAAAAACCCCGAGTCGCGCAGTGCTTCGTACTCGCGGATGGGCTGCTGCTCTTCCGGGACTGGATGGAGGGATTCGGGTTCTGGGAACAGATCGTCAGCCAAATTTGGCATTGCAAAGTCCTCGTGCGTCGCATGAACTGCAGACGTTTAGCATCTAGCCAACCACTCGGTTGGGTCTCAAGCCTCTCGCCCTACTCCGTCAGGGTTGGAACTTGGGTCGATAATCGACCCTAAAGTGGCTTGGTATACGATCGCTTGCCCCTACTGCAAGGCACTCAATCCGAACTCGGTAACCCTACCTGGGTAACCCCACCTCATAGTACAAGTTTTGCGAAACGTTAAGCAGAGGTACGGCGCCGATTGAGTCCCAACATGAAGAGATACTGGCAGCAGCGCATGCAATGGATATTCATCTGGAGTTAGAGCGTGGGAATCGAAGCAGCATCGGGAATGTTGACGCGGGTGAGGGTGCGATCGATGCGCCGCACCAGACCGGTCAAGACTTTTCCTGGCCCGACTTCCCACACGGTGTCAATGCCTGCTGCCCCCATAGCGGTGACTGTCTCGCGCCAGCGGACGGAGCCGGTAACTTGATTGCGAAGATTGGCTTTTAGCGTGTCTGGGTCGGTGGTGGCAGTTGCCGTCACGTTGCTGTAAACCGGGACAGACGCAGATTTGAACGATACCGCATCCAGAACGGCGGCAAATTTGTCGGCAGCTTCGGCCATGTAGGGGGAGTGGAATGCGCCGGAGACCGGCAAAAACACGCTGCGCTTGGGGCTGGCGGCTGCGATCGCGCTCTCAATTGCGGTCTTATCTCCCGACAGCACCACTTGGTCGGGGCTGTTGTCGTTGGCGATGACCACCCCATCAGTATCGCCACAGATCGCTTCCAGTTGAGGGCGATCGAATCCCATCACGGCAGCCATAGTGCCCTCTTTGGCTGTGGCCATCAGTTGGGAACGCTGTTTGACCAGCTCCAGCCCTTCGGTAAACCCAAACACCCCCGCACAATAGAGGGCGCTGTACTCTCCCAAACTGTGTCCGGCGACGGCAGTCGGTTGGCGATCGGTCTTCAGAGCGTCGGCAAGTAGAGCACTGACGAGGAACAGGGCGGGCTGAGTGTAGGAAGTCTGCTTGAGTCGATCTGCTGTCAAATCTGCTAGCGACCATCCCAAAATACTTTGAGCGTGCGCGAGCTTTTCCGTCGCCCCCGGCAAGTCACTCAAATCAGCTCCCATTCCTTCCGCTTGCGAGCCTTGTCCCGGAAATACCCAAGCAGTGGCCATTGTTGTTCCTCTCGTCGTTCGCCGTCAGCATTGTTTGGCCTGAACGCTCGTTGAGTCCGATATCAGGCTCAGGTCAATCGGCTGTGAATCTAGCTTTAGTACTGTACTAGCTGGAGGGGGGCGGCTTAAAGCAACTGGGATGAGTGATTATTCTCCTCTCCTGGCAGAAAACTAAATAACAGATGATGGGCAGTTGGCGAGGGTGGGTTGCAGGTAGTCGCCCAGGAACGATAGTGGCTGGGCCATATGGGGGGAGAAGCCCAACAGGTTGCGATCGCGATGTTCGAACAGCAACTCTCCGTTAGAGCTAAATAAGAACGTCGCTCCCCGCTGAGTAATGTAAGTTGCATCGGGGACGTACGTAGACCAGTTGCCCAACACCTCTGTCATGTTGCGCAGACGGAGTGTTGCGAGTTCAAAGGGACGCTGAAACCCTCTCCCCCCTGCAAATCGGAAGAACGAGCCTTTGATGGGTGGCAACGGTACAGCCTTAACAGTCTCGAGATCGGCAATCAGTTGCGGAGCTCGGCGATCGCCTAGATAGCCGCGAAACACTTCCTTGAGAGTGCCGGGACTGCCAATACCGGCACACATCAGCAGCAGATTGAAATACGCATTGGTCGATGCCGAAGCAGCAGGCAACTTCAGCGATAATCCCTCGTACAGCCCCAGTTGGCGGTGGAGTTCGGCGGCGGGATCGACCCAGAGATGCGTGGATGGAAATCCGGTGAATTCGCAGAATTTCTGGCCGGAGGCGCGATCGCCAATCCCGACGGCTCGCACCTCCACATTGAACGAGTTCAGAGTATCCCGCTCTTTCTGTAACCACCAGGCATATTCGAGACTGTCAAAATCCCCCAACTGCGGCCAAATCAACAGCAATAGCGGGCGGCCTGAAGTTTCCCCGTCAGGGGTCGGCATGATGTTGATTTGCTCGCCATCGCTGACTCGTAAGAGCCGCGCTTGAGTTAATACATCTTGCACATTCATGCCCGTTCCCACTGCTTCCCACACTGTTCAGCCTAAAGGGAAGTTCAAGCTTCACCAAGCTCGACTGGCTCTTGAACGCTCGGCAAGAGCTGGTTGAGGGCTGCTCACTTTATTCAGCCGGACTGGACTCGGCTAAGCGCTCGCAAAATAGGTCGGCAGCAGCAGTTTCTAAGATGTCGTAGTCAACGTCAATCAAGTCGAGAGATTCTTGAGTCACAAAAGCATCTTCTGCCACCGGCACTCCTGCCTGCTCGAGACTGGCTCGCAAATCTGTCCACGCGTCCTGCAAAATAGTGCTGGAGCCACGAATTTCGTTGGTGTCGATATGCAGCTTGCTATTGGGATAGCTCTGGATTAAATCCAATAGGCTCAAGCGCCCATCGGGGGCAGCGCCGTTAATCAGTCCGGCCCTGACTGACTGCACTGCGGTGTCATTGGTGGGAGTCGGTTTGACCACCCGAGCCATAACGTTGAGAACGCACTGCCCAGAATCCGACTGCAAAAAACCTGCATATTCGGCAAAGTTGAGCTGAACTTCGAAATTTAAGCCGTTGCGATATTGCTCCGCACTCTCAGCATCTAGATAGTCGTTGATATAGATATCCAGTTGGCGACTCATCTCCCCTGTTTCAGCAAAGGTAATCAAGTCTTCTACCGGCACAGTCCGGCTACCCCCCGAGGCGAGAAAGACTAGATCTTCTGCAGCGATCGCCTGTGAAGCCACTCCAGCCACTGCTGCAACCAGACCTACTGTGCCTGCAAGCCACCATCGTCCATTCACGGCTATATCTCCGATATTCGTCAGACCGATCGCGTTTAGCAAACCGTCGGGCAGATGTCTCATATCCGGTCTTGGCAGAACAAGATGGCCACTGCTATCCCTCCAACCCTGGGCTTGAGCCGTTTGCCATACGCAACTGTAACGTTACCCTCTGTTCTAAAGGATTGTGCAGGAGGGCGATGAGTATAAATTCCCCAATTTTAACGAGCGTATATGGGTGGGGGACTCTGGGTAAACCATTGGGTGGCGGCTTGACTGAATGCCGCGATCGCCTCTTCAACCTCAACCGACTGTATGAGGATTTCGTTAAGTCCGATCACCTGTTGACTGGAGCCGGGCAAAACAGTTTCCCACAATGTGCGATCCGGATCGAGCAAAATGGTGCCGTGCTGCAAGACAGTCTGCTTACGCCACAATTGGGCGCTGCCCACTAGCTTCTTTCCCCGCCAGCACACATCCGCAGACGTAGCGGTGCGAAAGCAGCTAGCTTCACCAATATATCCGCGCCCCCCATCCCCAAAATCAGCCGTCACCCCCAGCCGTTGCAAGCCGTCAATCAAGAATTGACAGAGATAGGTATAGGCTTGGCGGCGGTTCATGCCCAGATCGTGGGCAACGATGCAATAGGTCAAATCCGCATCGGGGCCACTGGCCTGATGGAGCACTGCTCGCCCGCCGGTCGGTCGCCGCACAACGTCGAGATCTCGTGTCAGGAGCTCTGGTATGGCCGGTAGAGACTCTGTTTTTTGGTGGTAGCCCAAGGAGAGAGTAGGTCGCGTCCACTGATAGAACCGCAGAATAGGAGCCGATACAACCCGTTCGAATACACGATTGCACAGTTCGCGATCGCGCGTCATCTGTTGGTCTCCAGAAGCCACCGTGAAGGGCAGAATATCGAGCGGCATCGAGTGGTATGGCCTGGCATTTGAAAAGTCAATCTCGATACTATAGCGATTCTCCACAGCAAGCATTGCAGCCGTATTACGCCGCTGAAGTCATTAGCAAATCGTAGGACTCTTGCAAGCGCAGAAAATCTTCCATCTCGCCGCCATTATCTGGGTGGTGTTGCTTGCACAGATGGCGATAGCGAGATCGCAACTCATCCAGGGTGGCACTATCCGAAAGACCAAACACTTGTCTGGCTTCCTTGAGCTTGGCAAACCGCGAACGCCAAACAATATGAGGCTTGCGCTCCTGCTTTTGGCGAGTGTCAACACGTTTGTGGTTGGCATCCAGCAGCATCTGCGAAAGCAAAACGGGTAAATCCTTGGGTTTGTGTTGCGGTTTAATGCGCGTCACAGTCAGCCAGGCGATCGCCCAATCCGTCTTTGATTCCAACTGAAAATCAATCTTGTCGAGGGCAATGCGGCAAATGCGTTCGATATTGGCCTGCGAAAATTCAATGCTACTCCGTTCCCGTTCCCACGTTTCCATCACTTGCTTGGGAGAGACCGTTTGCAGCGAACCGATCTGTTGAAAATATTGATTGAGGGATGCAGCCTTGGCGAGAGCGTCATCGTAGCTACAGGAGCGATTGAGGATAGTTTGATTGCCCGGCTGTTGATTATATTCCGCCTCGAATAGCACCGAAATCGTCTCCTCTTCGATCGCGGCGAACAGAAATTCAGTCGTAGTGTCTAGCTGCTGATAATCGCGATCGGACAGGAGCATAGCCAATTTGAGGAAAAAAGACAGCAAGAAGTCTGCAATAGGATGCCCAAAAATTGAAGAGAGAGTAGCTGAGGCTACCGACCATACGGAGTTAACTTGAACATCAAGCGGCTCATCGGAAGCCAAAGCCGCTTATTGCTCAATATTCTCTCAGTATTTTCACTCTTTATAACCTATCAGAACTGCTGATTTCAATGTAAGCAGCTACGTTACACGTACGTGCATTTCTCCAAACGAAAAGCAAGGGGATTGCGATAATTGTCTGGAGGATTTGGTGAGTAACGATGGAGCCGAATGTAGAGAGGAATGCTGTCGTTGTAAACCGCGAAAATCACTCCTTGGAGTATCTCTGTAGACTGTTCTGTAAGCCTGTCAGGTTAACCCACATCTTCATTGTGCTGATTTGCTGGAAAGCCGATTTGACTGGGAAGTCGATTGGATTTTGAAGTCAATTTGACTTACGACTCGTCGTTGCTCCAGTAGGTACGGGCTAAACGAGACACTTCGCGAATAACATCTTGGGCAGCGGAATCATTATTGGTTCGTCGCACCATGACGGCTACGATATATCGTTGACCGTTGGGCAGATCGATCAAGCCAACATCCCCTAGCACGGAGTCAATCGTTCCAGTTTTGTGGGCGATCCGATCGCCCTCCTGCAACGACTGAGGCAGCAAACTGTCGTTGCGGGTAGTGGACAGAATATCGAGGAAGCGATCGCGGCTACTCATTTCTAAGATCTCTCCCCGCTCGATTTCCCCCAACAGCAACGCAAAATCAGCCGGACTGCTGGTATTCTCTCCCCCTCGATCGGGTAACGGATTGACCAATGTCGTATGCTGCAAATTCCATTGCAGGAACCGCTGGTTGAGAACTTCAATGCCACCCAGCCGTTCGATTAATAGATTGGTGGCTGTGTTGTCGCTAGTGGCAATCATCATCTCAGCCGCCTTCAGAACCGATACCTCTGTTCCCGCAGCTTGAGAGCTGAGCGTGCCAGAGCCTTCTGCAATTGCCGCGGGGTGCAGGGTTAATTTCTCAGTCAGTGCAATCTTTTGGTCATCGACCGATTCCAACACAGCGGCCAACACCGCTAGCTTGATGGTGCTGGCCGCTGGAAACGCCTCTTGAGCCCTCAGTCCGGCATAGTTGCGCTGGCTAATGTCCACTAAGACCGTCCCCAATTGCAAATCGGGATACTGGGTATCCAAGGCTTCCAATGCTTGGTTGAGTTCATCAATGGGCGATCCCGGACGAGTGGTGGGATCGGAGGGGGCAATGAATGTGGAAGGAGCCAGAGCCGACACGGGAAGGGTAGGGCCGTTGGCATCGGGCAATGTGGACAGTGCCGCTCCCCACCATCGAGCAATCAGCCCGCAGAAGAGTCCTAACGCCACGCTGAGAATAAACCCTTGAAAGGCGATCGCCTGCCAGGAATTGTGCTGGCGTTTGCGGGGACTTGATTGGTTTGAACGGGACTTGCGGCGCTTGCGGGAGGGACGCTGGCGTGCTGCCCCTGCCCTGGTCGGAGCATGAGGCCGGTCTGGGGTGGGGGCAGGGTGAAATGAACCAGCTTGAGGTGGGCCAGCTTGAGAGGGGCTAACAGAGCGATGGAGACGCTGGGGGCGAAGGGGGGTTCGGTCGCGAGGGGGCTGCGGTCGGGCAGGCGTTGGGCGCTCTAGGTTCTGATGGGGATGGTTCTGGTGGAGATGATTTTGAGGGGAATGCTGTGGTTTGAGGGGGCGGGCTTCAGGGTGACGATCGTGGGGAAACCGCTCTCGAGTGCTGCGATCGATATGACTGGAATCGTTAAGACTGAGATCGCTGGTATGGCGGTCAGCAGAGTCGAGATCTGGGGTGGGATACGGTCTGGGCGCAAACTCCCTGGGGTCGAGATCGCGAGATCGGTCCGAGGACGGATGGCTAGAATGAAAATTGCTGCGGTCTCGATAGGGATCGGGGGGCAGGGAATTGGGCTGGACGGGACGAGAGAGATCGGGAGATGGAGAACGCCTGCGGCGATCGCCTGACTGTCGAGTATGACGAGAACGATCGTTGCGCATGACTTGAGCCCTCACCTCGCTACTATGTTCGCTACTATTTCCGATGTCCAGCGGCCCCAATTCTCCGCCGTCAGCCCTTCAATCTCGAAGCTTCACCATCAATGTCCCGTCGTCGCCAAGGTTCCAATACTGAATGCTCCAATATTGACTGACGTGCATACCCCAAGGCTTTGTTTGGCTGCAATTGCCGTGCAGGCAAGCGGAAGGTTAATGCGACGGGAACCTGTCGATCGACGTGCCGATCGCTGACAGAAGCAACCTATTCAACAGGATGTACTCAACGGTGTGTCAGCATCTTGGCCGCGATCGAGAGTTCGGAATGACGGCAAAGCTACAGAGGCACGTGACTTATCTGGGAAGCCACTCCAGCACTGAAGCAGTACTAGATGTGGGGCTGAATGTCTTGACTGAAGTGCTACTCAGCCTACTCGATCCCACTTGCCGACGCTGCTGAATCAAAGATTACGTTTCACTCTAGGGTTGAGTTGCCGTAAAGTTCGGGCAATGCACATCAGGTCGAGTGGCGTCGATCTTGCGAGTGAGCGGACGTCCCACTCTCGGTTAGATACCGCTGGTGGGTTCGTTCGAGCTTGCGTCGTTCGGGACCGACCCGCTAATTGATGTTGGTTCGCTGACTGTTTGGGAGGACGGCAATGGAGACAAGTGGCGATCGGCCCACGCTAATTGACGCAGTACCCCCCGTAGCAAGGCCACGTCGTTGAGGGTGAGCTGGGCGCGATCGAACAACCGCCGGAATTTCAGCAGTTTACGGGGAGCGGTGTGGGGATACAAATATCCAATTTGCAGCAGCACCTGTTCCAATTGCCGGTAGAACCCCTCCAATGCCTGCGACGGTGCTTTGAGTGAGGGGGAGATATGCGGTTCTACATCTGTTACCGAGATCGGGCTAGTGTACGAGCGACCTGACTGGGTCGAAAGCGCTGCCTGTCGAACTTCGTACGCACAAATTCCCACCGCTTGCGCCAAATTCATTGAGGGATACACATCACTAGTCGGAATAAAGACCTGCTGCCGACACATCCCTAACTCTTGATTGTTTAATCCTCGATCTTCAGGGCCAAACACCACCGCTGCTGGCAAATGCTCGGGCAACAGAATGCGGGGGAAGGTAGCACGCGGCTCACCGATCTCAAACTCCATCGGCTGAGTCCGTCCCACCGTCCCAACAATATCCCGACAGTCCTGCAAGGCTTCCGATAAGGAGCTAACGACAGTCGCCCCCGCTAAAACATCAGCCGCGTGAACTGCCATCCGGACGGCCTCATCATCCCGAGTACTACAGCGAGGATTGACCAGCACCAGCTGGGACAACCCCATATTTTTCATGACGCGGGCGATCGCCCCTACATTGAGAGGCCCAGCCGGTTCCACCAACACAACCCGCACCTGTCCCAGAGAGGCCAGAGCGGTAGCAGCAGGAAATGGTTGTGGAGACGTGGGAGGAAGTGAGGTCACAGACGAAAACGACATTGAGACGTGATAGCTACAGGATTTCACCCAGAGTTGCGCAGACTGCTATGCCCATACAAACAGGAGAGTGACATCTAGAATCCGACCATCGATCCCTTGCTTGAATCATCGAGACGGTAACAATCTGCTTAAAATAAGACAACATTTGTTCGTAATGGGCCAGCTCTCATGCATCAACCTCTCGTTCGGTTTCTTCGCGCGCTTGTACTGGTAGCCGTACTGACGGTCGGAAGCGGCTTGGGAGGCCAGCGAGTGACAGCATTGGAGACTCCCGCAATCGAGATGGCCACTGCGCGACTGCAACAGATTGCCAACGACATGAAGTTTATTCGATTCTGCTCGCGAGCCACCTGTCAATTTAAGGATATCGAAGTCAAGGTCACTCCAGACGAAGCGGCTTCCGGTCAACTGCTGGGACGCATCGACGCCATCATGGATCGTCCGTCTACCATGCTGGATTTGGCTCACTACAACTTTGCGTTCAGCGGCGATCGCTGGGAATTACTGGGGGGTGAAGAGCTGTCGGATGTGTCGTCGTTTTCATTCAACGGAGACAGCTACACCGTCTACAGTGCTTACAGTGGCCGTACCCGCACAGCCAAGCTGGACAGTGCAGATAGCAACTTGCGGGTGGGCTATCGCGATCTGTACTACCTGACCATGGATCGGGGCGTGGAGCGGGTTGGCCACTAGAATGCGCCCTGACACCCTTTCCATCTAATGACGGATAAGCTTGACGAGCGCAGACTTGACCGTGCGCTTCGGGTGCATTGGTCTGCCGCGCCCAACTGTCATTTGCGATTAGCCTTTGCCAGCCGTTACGTTTACTCTCCAAGCTGAGTGTCCGCATACAGGTGCCCGTGCCGGAATCGTGCACACTCCCCACGGCGATATTCCCACCCCCTGCTTTATGCCAGTGGGTACCCTCGCCAACGTCAAAACATTGACCCCCGAACAAGTGAAAGCGGCAGGGGCACACATCATCCTCAGCAATACCTACCACCTGCACCTACAGCCGGGGGAGAGCATCGTGCAGGATGCCGGAGGCCTACATCAATTTATGAACTGGGATGGCCCCATCCTGACGGACTCTGGTGGGTTTCAGGTGTTCAGCCTCAGCGAGATGCGCACCATTGACGATCGTGGAGTGACGTTTAAATCCCCCCGCGACGGCAGCATTATCGAGTTCACCCCCGAAAAGTCCATCCAGATTCAGAACGACTTGGGGTCTGACATCATCATGGCGTTCGATGAATGCCCCCCGTATCCCGCCACTCGCGAAGCCGTCATGCAAGCAGTACGGCGCACAACAGAGTGGATTTCTCGTTGTATTTCTGCCCATCGGCGATCGCACGATCAAGCTCTCTTCGGCATCGTTCAGGGTGGTGTGTATCCAGATCTAAGACAGCAGTCCGCCCGAGAACTGCGGGAATTTGAGCTGCCGGGATACGCCATCGGTGGCGTCAGTGTGGGAGAACCTCCCGAACTGATCGAGGGGATCGTGCGCGAGACAGCCCCCCTATTACCCAGCGATCGCCCTCGCTATCTTATGGGAGTCGGAACCCACCCCGAGATGGTAGCCGCCGTTGCTGGCGGAGTTGACCTGTTTGACTGCGTGATTCCCACCCGCTGGGCCCGTCACGGCACTGTCGTCGTGCGGGGAGAACGCATCAATATCAAGAATCTCCCTCATCGAAGGGACTACCGCCCCCTAGATCCCGACTGTCATTGTTACACCTGTGCGCACTACAGTCGGGCCTATTTATGTCACCTCATTCGTTCAAAAGAACTACTGGGATATACCCTCTTGGCTATTCATAACATTGCTGAGTTAATGTCGTTCACGACCCAGATGAGGCAAGCTATTTTGGATGGATCCTTCTCGTCTCGATGGAGACCACAAAACTTTACGAGTTCTCCCGACCTGAATTCTTGACAGACGGGGATCGCCTGTTTTGGAAAGGCTCCAGCGATCCCCATTCACCTTTTATGAGTAACAAAGCGTGACACTGTATTGCAAACGCTATCAATCTTTTGGCATTTTTCAGGTTTGCCTTCTACAGTATTACTACCGCCGTTGAACGGATTGAACATTGTTTGGATTGAACATTCTCAGTTGAACATTCGTTTAGTCTTTCAGGTCGACCTCTGAGTCGTTTGGCAGTCTCCACTTGCAACATCTACCGTTTGTTAGATGTGTTTTTAAACAGTTTAAATACGTTTTTGAGGAAATTCCGTGCAGTCTTGCATGGTCTTCGTTTTACGTTTAGCGCCCACAGTTACGTCCTGCGGACGTATCTACTTTTTTGAACAGCTATTGAATGGTGTGAACTTTAGCTCTTGGCACTAAGCGTTTTGCAATTCGATCGTTGGTCGCCAGATGGAGTGCAATCTGACTGAAGTCTTGTTGCGCCTAGTCTGGTTTGGCTGAACCTCTGGTTGCGTCGGATTCGGCGCGCTTCTGCTGGGTACTTGCCGCACGTTCGGTACGTGCTACATCGTCGTTCAATCGCAGAGCGCGATTGTCTCCAGGGCAGCTCAGTCGTCGGGTTTATTGCTTATAAGTACCTTGTCCGCTTATGTAGACCCCGTCTATTCGATCGCTGGTGCGATCGCGGAGAGGGATCGCAGTTTTGAGGTAATAGGTTTCGTCGTTGGTGGCAAGGTTCGTCGTAACCCTGCTGTTGCTCGCATGTTCACTACGGGATTGAGGCAGACTCATGTTCATAAATAATGCTCGTATCGATACTGCATCCACCCAGGATGTGTTGGAGCGCTACTCCAATGGTGAACGGAATTTTGTTGGAGCCCAATTAGAACGAGCGCAACTGAGCCGGGCAGATTTATCGCGGATCGATCTGAGCCAAGCTGACTTAAGTGGCGTCCATTTGAGCGGTGCCCACTTGATGGGTGCTAATTTGTACGGTGCACAGGGAATTGGAACCAACCTGAGCGGAGCCCACATGCAGGGCAGCAATATGGCAGAGGCGAACTTTAGCGGCGCGAATTTTTGGCAGGCGCATTTGTGGGGAGCAAACCTAACTCGGATCAGTCTGCAGTCGTCATACTTATTGGGGGCTGACTTGCGAGGGGCAACCTTAGGCAAAGCAAATTTGGTGCGTGCCAATTTGGCTCAAAGTCGAATGGAACGATGCAATCTACGCGGTGCCAATCTGACTCAAGCTCGGTTGGAGCGATCGTCATTGGATCGAGCAGATTTGCGGGAGAGCATGTTGTGTGGGACTGATTTGAGGGGGGCAAGCTTGCAGTATACGGATCTGCGAGGTGCTCTTTACGATGAGTACACTCAACTCGATCCCTCCATTAGCCCCGTTCGAGAAGGCATGATATTTTGCGAGGACTCGCTTTGATTGAAGTGGTAGCGCAATTGGACTGTTGCTGATGCCCTATTGCACTACCGAATAACCATCCCAAACTGCCCCTAGTAGGGGCAGTTTATTTGTACGACTGGCAAACATAATATGGCAAGCCGCTTAGAACCTGAATGCACACTTGGCGGGCGATCCCGCTGGAAGCTGCGAACTAGGCAGTCTATGCTAGCTCGTCCATCTTGCTAGCCAACTGAAAATCCAAGTTCGAGATGCCACCAACGTCATGGGTAGTTAAATCCACTACGACCTTGCTGTAGACATTGAACCATTCAGGATGATGTCCTAGCGATTCAGCAACGAGAGCAACACTACTCATCCACCCAAAGGCTTCGATGAAGCTGCCAAATTGATATTCCTTATGCAGCTTTCCATTCTGGATAGACCATAGAGACAATTGCTGCAGTTCGGACTGAATGTCGGACTCGTTGAGTTTGGTTGCCATAACGCATGAGATCGATACAGACTCTTGCAGCCTAGCCTGTCTTTCTCGTGGGGGTCTGCGTGCGATCGCGCCTCAATCACAAAGAATGCGATGTCTGCTAGAGGCGCTGCGACCCGATCTGGTGGTCAACGTCAGTTCGATAAGGCTATTTGAGTGGGATAGTAGCCCCACAGCACAACAACGACATCAGGGTTTAAGACTCTTGCTCCCTTCTTCTACAATTGAAGAATGGCTGGGGATGAGGGTCATCGAACTCAGGATCAATGTCGGTCTAGAGCTGCGATCCCATCACTGCAAGCATTTAAGCTACGGCAATCCCTGTCTGCATCCAGAGTTAAGTGTCCTGGCTGAAATGAAACACGCCATATACATATATACGATCTGAGGTTGGCGACTGGAGAGCCTACCCCAAATAGGGGGGTTACTTGCCATGACTAGCGGCCTAAGGAAGGCTTCCCCACCCCGATCGCAAGCGATAAGTTCATGACTGTTGTAAACAAACACAACACGATCTCAGATCCCAACTTAGTTAGACTCAGAGCGTTTTTGTCCGTTCCACGCCTTTAATTTCAGTCTTCAATCATTGGGATCGCCCCCCTGGTGGGCCTTGACGTATATTGGCCACTTCGATCCCCAGTCCCATCCCCTTCAGTCGCTAGAAGTATTGATATGTAAGGAAACGGGGAGATTGTGAAGAAAAACGAAAGAATTAAAATTTATTACCCTATTTCTATTTCTTTTGTGGAGTTTCCACAAAAGCAGCAAATCTTGGCATAGCGTTGTTGTTGGAGACGCAAGTATGACTCAGCATTTGATGGGATTGATGTAGCTTCTCACTGCGCACCTAAATTGTGTCGGCCGAACTTAAGTAGCTTTTTCGCATCGGCGGTAATTATATGTATTCTTCGAGCCAACCGGCAGGTGGGTCTCTAGCATTTCTGGGGGTTGCAAACGAACAATCTCAGGCCACCCCTGCCAACCAAGCCGTGTACGTTACAATCCACGGCCATTTTTATCAGCCTCCCAGAGAAAATCCGTATCTGGATGACATTGAACCTCAGCCATCTGCCGCCCCCTATCAAAACTGGAACGAGCGGATTTTGGCGGAATGCTATCGACCCAACGCCTTTGCCCGCATCCTGGACGATCGCGGTCGAGTGATCGAAATTGTCAATAACTACGACTACCTCAGTTTTAACTTTGGCCCCACGTTACTGTCGTGGTTAGAGCGACACGATGTGGAAGTCTACCAACGTATTTTGGCCGCCGATCGTGCCAGCGCTCGACGGTTGAACGGTCACGGCAATGCCATCGCCCAAGCCTACAACCACATTATTCTGCCGCTCGCCAGCGATCGCGATAAGACCACTCAAATTCGCTGGGGGATCGCTGACTTTGTGCACCGGTTCCAACGCAGACCAGAGGGAATGTGGCTAGCAGAGGCGGCGATCGATCTACCCACAGTTGTCGCATTAGTGAACGAGGGCATTCGATTTACCGTCTTAGCCCCGTCTCAGGCACAGCGGTGTCGTTCGCTGAGCTCAGAATCTAACGACTGGGTAGATGTAGGCAATGGCCAAATCGATCCCACCCGTCCCTATCGGTGTTACTTGCCTGAATCCTACGGATTGGATGAACACGGACAGCGACGCTACCTGGATATCTTCTTCTACGATGGCCCCGTGTCTGGGGATATCGGCTTTAACGACGTGGTAGACAGTAGCCAGAATCTGGTGGGTCGTCTTAAGCAGTGCTTGCAAGATACCGACGGGCCGCAACTGATTCACTGTGCGACGGACGGCGAAACGTTCGGTCACCACAAGGCCAATAAAGAGCGCACGATCGCCTACGCCTTCACTCGTAACTTCCCCGAACAAGGGTTTACCGTCACCAACTACGCCCACTACCTCAGCCTCAATCCCCCCACGTGGGAGGTGGAACTGAAGCCAGTGTCTGCTTGGAGCTGTCCCCATGGCGTCGGTCGCTGGGAGCGGGATTGCGGCTGTGCGAGCGAATCGGGGTTACACCAGCAATGGCGGGCTCCGCTACGCAATGCCTTGAACTGGTTGCGCGATCGCTTAGCACAAGTGTTCGAGACTCGGGCATCTGTGTACCTAAGCGATCCGTGGGCAGCCCGAAATGACTATATCTCTGTCATCCTCAATCGCACTCCAGAAACCATCGAACGGTTCTTCGAAGAGCAGCGGCGGCGGGAGATGAGTTCGGTTGAACAGATCGATTGCCTGCGCCTGCTAGAAATGCAGCGTCACGGCCAACTGATGTTCACCAGTTGTGGCTGGTTCTTTGAGGAGCTGTCGCGACCGGAAGGAGTGCAGATTCTGCGCTATGCGTCGCGAGCGATCGAACTGGTAGCGGAAGTCTCGGGTCAAAATCTGGAGCCAGAATTTCTGGAACGGCTGTCGGAAGCCCGCAGTAACTACCCGGATCTGCACTTGAACGGTGAAGAAGTGTATCGCACGCACGTGCTGCCGTCGGTGGTGACGCCCGAACGGGTGGCGGCCCACTATGCGATTAAGTCATTGTTCAATCCGTATCCGCGCTCCAGCAAGGTGTATAGCTACACGGTGGAGCAACCCCACCCCGACTCCATCCAGCGATCGACCTACGGCGGAGACACGCTGTCTGTGGGTCGCATTCAGGTGAAATCGGACATTACCTTTGACACTCACGATCTGATGTATGGCGTGTTGCATTTGGGGGGCTGGGACTTCCACTGCTGCGTACAGCCATTCCCCGGTCAGCGACGGTTCGAGCAAATTCAACAGCACCTATTGGGATGTCTGGAGCACCGGGCGCAGGCAGCGATCGCGATGCAAGAGCTATTCGGGCGGGAGTATTACACCCTCGACCATTTGATGGCCAGCGATCGACACGAGATCATGCGCATGCTGACTCAAAGCACGTTGGGCCAACTCAACCGCTTCTACCGCAAGATTTATCAGGATAACTACCGCGTGCTGCTGGCGTTCCGCCGAGATGGGCTGCAGATTCCGATGGAGCTGCAGGTGGCGGTCAATATGACGCTGAATCAGCGATTGACAACACTGATCCAGGCGTTCGAGTCCGAGCTGTCCTCCTCCCCTCGTACATTGCAGGAGCTGCAACAGTTGATGCAGGAAGCGAGGGAGCTGGGTTGCGATCTGCAGTTGGATGAGGCAACGGCCACCTTGAATCGCATGTTGCACCAGCAGTTTTGGCACGTGCTGAATGCCAATGAGCTGGATACCATCGCCCAACCATTACCGGCTATTCATCGCTGTTTGGATGTGGTGGACCTGCTGAAATTGCCGCTCGATCGCGATCGGGTTCAGGAGAACTACCTCGGCTGTTTGGGTAAGCACTTAGCGGCGTCTGCTCGCAATGGCGCGTCGGTTCCCCTGTCCGATTTGGCGGATTTGGGAGAGCGCTTGCAGATTAACGTGTCCTCTTGCCTGGAGTATCGGGCGGCTCATGCTTAACTGTGCGTCAGGCTGACGTTCAAAGACGCTCTCTCGGTGAGTGTATTAATGGCGTGCGTCGGTTGTTGCTGACGGCTCCGGTGAGCGCGCTGGTCCATGTTTGAGTGAACCAGTGGTGGGTTGGCTTGCTACCGACCCCGGCTTGCTCTGTTGCTGGCTGCGATCGCGCGGTGCTCCCCAATGTCTCCAACACCACAAACTCACACATTACTGACCCAAGCTTTGCTCGACTCAGTGGCCGCTGAAGCGAGCGATAGCACCAGACTGCGCAAGAATTACAACTTTCATCAGTTGAATGAGACAGTGCAGCGCATGTTGAATGTCCTGCAGCCGGGAACTTACGTGCGTCCCCACCGCCACATGCGCCCAGAGGGAGCGAATGGGTTTGAGTTCTTTCTGGTGTTGCAAGGGAAATTGGGGATGCTGACCTTTGATGGGCAGGGGGAGATTTGCGATCGCGTGATTCTCTCTGCCGACGGTCCCGCTTACGGGATCGAGTTGGAGGAGGGGGTCTATCACTCGTTGCTGTCCTTGGCTCCCGACACAGTAATTTTTGAGTTGAAAGAGGGGCCGTACAACGCTGCCACTGACAAAGAGTTTTTGCCGATGTTTCCGGATGAGGGGACGCCAAAGGCGTTGGAGTTAGCTAACACAATCTGGCCACGGGAATTCCCGAGTGCTTGATTTGTCCCCGGAACATTTCTAGAGTGATACGGCGTGGTTTTAGCGACGGCCCATTTGTCGTGGGTATTAGCGAATTTAGTTTGTGGCTGTGACTAGATTGTGACAATCAAGTCTGGGCTGGTGACTGAGTTCTGCAACTGTTGCTATCCGCCAGCTCATGTCAAGAGTCTTACCCCACCAGCGAGATAGCGCATCGATACCGATGGAAGAACAATTAGCCGCACTGCAACAAGAACTGACCACCGTGCTGTCTGAGGCGAGCACTCTAGAGGAGCTGGAGAAAGTTCGTATCGACTTTCTGGGAAAGAAGGGCAAGCTGTCCAAAATTTTGGCCTCGATGGGGAAGCTGCCGGCTGAGGATCGACCTCGTATGGGTGCGCTGGCGAACGAGGTGAAAACAACGCTGCAGGCCAATTTAGAAGAGCGCAAGACGGCGTTGGAAGAAGCGGCGCTGGAGGCTCAGATTGCATCGGAAACCATCGACGTGACGATGCCCGGCCCCTACATTCCGATCGGTCGGGTGCATCCGCTGCAGTCCACCATCGATCGCATTCTCGATATCTTTGTGGCGATGGGTTACACGGTGGTGCACGGCCCGGAGATCGAGACGGAGTATTACAACTTTGAGGCACTGAACACCCCCGAAGATCACCCCGCTCGGGATATGCAGGACACGCTGTATTTGGAAGATGGCTATCTGCTGCGCACGCAGACCTCTTCAGTGCAGGTGCGCTACATGCAGGAGCACAAACCTCCGTTCCGCATCGTGCATGCCGGTCGGGTGGTGCGTCGCGATACGGTGGATGCCACCCATTCGCCAGTGTTCCACCAGGTTGAGATTTTGGCGGCTAGCGAGAAGGGGCTGACGTTTGCCGATCTGAAGGGGACGCTGAACGCGTTTATTACCCAGTTATTGGGGGAGCGGGAGACTCGGTTCCGTCCCAGTTATTTTCCGTTCACCGAGCCATCGGCAGAGATGGATGTGAAATTTGGCGATCGCTGGTTGGAGATTTTTGGGTGTGGCATGGTAGACCCCAATGTGTTTAAGGCTGTTGGTTACGATCCCGAGCAGGTGACAGGTTTTGCGGCTGGTTTTGGGGTGGAGCGTTTGGCGATGGTGCTGCATGAGATTGACGATATTCGCAATTTCTATAACAGCGATCTGCGGTTCTTGAAGCAGTTTTAGGTTCTGTCAGTTTTGTTTTATGGGCTGCATTCGGCCCCCTCAATCCCCCATGAATGGTGGACTTTTATTTCGTACAAGTTTTCTAGATGTTGTATTCCTTGGTGTGTCTTTCGCACAGCCATAGATATTCTCCTTCGGGTGTCAGCACGCGATTGAGTCCGCCCCATTGTTTCTGCGGGTCGATTTCGACCATTAAGTCATAGAGGGCGCGGCTGTAAGCACTGCTAATGCCTCTATCGCTATCTGCCTGAATTCGCTCGAAATCGTTGGGATGAATTTGCAGGTTGGGTAGTTTACCGACCAGAGTTTCCATAAATTTGATGTCGGCTTTGAATTCATTTTTGTAGATGTCGGCATCCACTGCTCCTAGAAATGGGCCGATGACTGGTGTAGCGAATTTCAAGACTTTGACCAGTCGTTGAATGTGAGGGGCAGCCTTGCGCAACCATTCTTTGGGGTTCTTTATTGGGTAGGGATCGCCAACTGGGTGCCAACAACCTGGTGCTTCGCAATAGAACTGCAATTCATTGACGTCGTTCAGGGAGAATCGCATTTCCATACCGCGAAAGCTTGCTGCTTTGGGGCGTAGGACAAACACGCTTGGGCACATAGAATCTAGCTGAGATCGTTCTCGTTTGAGATCGCGGATGTAGCCTCTTTGGAGTAACTCCATCAGTTCGCGATCGTTGTCCAGCAGTTTTTCTGTGTTGTTGGCGATGACTTTAATCAGGTCGTTTCGGGTGGTGTAGTGGAGGCCAAAGAGGAGGCCGGGAACAGAGATATCTTCAAGGCAGTTAGGGCATTCGATAAACTCTTTTGGCTTGTTTCGTTCCAGGCGTTTGACTAGTTGCTCATAGTTGAATGCATGATCGCAATCTTGTTGCTCTGGGTCGGGACAGGGGAGTAGGCGGGTGATTTGGAGGCCAGGGTAGCGCCGCAGCGTAAGTTCAATGCCTTCTCGCAAGACATCGAAGAAGCTGTGGGGCATGGGGCCTCGCACGGTCAGCTCCAGATATTTCTCTTCGGGGTTGGTGGTGACTAGGGCGAGGTGGTTGTAGGGGCGGCTTTGGGGATCGATGGTGGGGGAGAGACGATCGAAGCCTTGGGGATAGTCGCCGAACAGAACGCCGGTGCGCCAGTGGCGATCGAGGGTGTAGCGGTGTTGGCGGGCAATGAACCATGTGGGGATGCCTGCTTGGATTTCATCCAACTGGAATTTCATGGAGATTTCTTTGCAAGCGCCTCGCTCTGAAATCGCTTGCCATTTGTCTTGCCAATCGTCGCGTTCGTGAGGGGTGAGTTCGACCACCAGGCTTATATCGCGATTTTCAATCGTTCGATACGAGAGATCGAAGCGTTCCATCAAGGCAAGAAAGACGTTGGAGAATCCATCGGGGAGTTTCCTCCAGGCTCGGTTCATGCAATCGCGAGAAAAGATTCCCTGACGCTGGATAACGTCTTTGTCTACAAGGACTTTGCTAATGTTTTCGGTCACCCATTGGGGATCGAGGATGACGGTTTCGGTCAGGATGAGGTCATCGTCGGTTTTGTTGTCTTGGAAAAAGAGGATATCGCCCAGTTCGTGTAGCCATGTGGCTAAGACTGAGTGACCTTCCGGGTTGACTCGGCAATCGGTCATAATTTGCCAGAGGCGATCGGGTTTGGTGAATTTGTCGGGTAAGTCTCGGATTTGGCTGGCGGCATTCAGCCATGCGGTAGGCCAGCTTTCGCCCATCAGTGGCAGTTCGGCGGCGGCTTGGGCAATCTCGCTTCGTAACTCTTCAATGCCTTCCCCGGTTTTGTTGCTAATGGAGATTTGGCCGACGATTTGAGGGAATTCGGATTTGAATCGCTGGTAGGGCAGATCGGCGGGGCGTTCGTCGATGTGGGTGACAACGATCAGGATAGGAGACTCTGGTGCGTTGGCGCGGATGGTTTTGAGCCAGTAGTGTAGCTTGCCTTGTTCGTAACCGAGGCGGGCATTCCAGGTTAGGAGGAAGAGCGATCGGTTGGTGAGGAAAAATTTGTGGGTAGCATGATAAATCTCTTGTCCACCAAAGTCCCAAGTGTTGAGAGTCATAGTGACATCGGAGAGGCTGGGGTGGTCTAGAGGTAATGTTCCTAATGCAATACCGTGGGTGGTGGATTCATTTTTTTGAAATTCCTCACCATTCAAAGCTCTCAGAAGAGACGTTTTTCCCGTTCCTCCTTCACCCACAACCAACAGCTTCGAGACCCATTGAGGCAATCCAGATTCAAATTCTTGTTTTAGATAAGCAAGGACTGCCCCAGTACCTAGTTGAACGATGTCGGGAGGAGGAAATTTCAAGTCGGGATTAGAACGGAGTTCAAGAACAGACAGTTTTTGCAGATTTCCCAACTCCGCTGGCAACTCCATCAGTTGATTGGAAGAGAGGAAAAGCTCCTTCAGATTTTTCAGATTCCCCAACTTCGCTGGCACCTTCGTCAGTTGATTGGAAGAGAGGAAAAGCGCAGACAAATTTTTCAAATTTCCCAACTCTGCTGGCACTTTCCTGAGTGAAGTAGAAGCAATGAAAAGCTCTGCTAGACTTCGCAGATTTCCTATTTCAACCGGTACCCTCACGAGCGGGTTACCAGAGAGGTTAAGGCTCTCCAGACTGTTTAACTTTCCAAGCTCCGCTGGCAACTCTATCAATTGATTGGAAGCGAGTAAAAGCTCCTTCAGATTTTTCAGATTCCCCAACTCCGCTGGCACTTCCACCAGTTGATTAGAAAAAAGGTAGAGCCTAACTAGGTTGAGAAGTCGCCCAAGCTCCGCTGGCACCTCAATCAGTTGATTGCCAGAAAGGTCTAGATCAGTCAGGTTTTGCAAATTCCCTAACTCTGCTGGGAGTTCCGTCAGTTGATTAGAAAAAAGGTAGAGCCTAGCTAGGTTGAGAAGTTGCCCAAGCTCCGCTGGCACCTCCGTCAGTTGATTGTCAAAAAGGTCTAGATCAGTCAGGCTTTGCAGATTCCCTAACTCTGCTGGCACCTCCGTCAGTTGATTGGAAGAGAGGTTAAGCACTTTCAGTTTTTCCAGATTCCCCAATTCCGCTGGCACCTCTGTCAGTTGATTGGAATCGAGGTAAAGCTCCGTCAGGTTTTGACATTTACCGATCTCCCTCGGCAATTCTGTAATTCCTTTGCCTGAAAGAACGAGTTCCTTCCACTCTTCCTCCGCAGCCCGTTCAATAATGCTCAGCAGCTCATCGCGATTCACGCTGCAATCTCCAACCCCACAGCACCGGTTATAGCCCCTCCTCAGCACCGTCCCCGCGAACCTCAATCAAACCTGAAGGTCAATCTCCTTCCATCCTTTTTCAAGCACCCTATATACATACTGAGACCCTGCCTCCACACCTACCCCCACAACCTCAAGCCAAGACCATCCCGAAGCTTTAAATCTTTCCCGATCTGTCAAGATTTCCTGATGCCATCGAGGGGTATTTAAGATTTTCTTTACAATCTATTGACGACAAAAAGTTATACATCACACGTACTTAAAAATGTTTCCGGTACAACTGCGATGTTCCGTTCAATTCAACAAGCCGTCGCTTTGATCTTGCAAAGCTCACCCACCCAAGGCCGCCTCTGGAAAGTCGCCCTCGAATCCCAAGGATTCAAAGTCATCTGGGGCTCCCCCGATATCGACATTCTGACCAGCATTGAAACCTTCCAACCTGAAGTCGCCCTGATCGACGTCTCCAAAGGCAACTTCAACCCCTTCGAAATCAGTCGCCAAAGCGCCAAACTCTACCCCAGCGCTTCCATCGTCTTCACCAACCACAAGCGTCAGAAAATCTACCCCTCCGAACGACGCTGGGCCAAAAAGCAAAACGCCGCAGACCTAATCTCCGCCCCCACCACCCTCGACACTCTACGCGCCACAGTCGCCCGCATCGTCGAAATCTCCGGCACCCCCATCACCTTCAACTCCAAAGCCCTGACCACCGGCGTCATCAAGCAACTGCAGCCCAAGCGATCGCCTCGCCAAGGTGCCAAAGCCAGCACTATCTCCACCGTCCTATCCATCAAGCCCCTATCCGAAGCCTTCTCCCCCATCGCTGGCATCATCCGCGATATTGCAGCCCTACCCGACGCCAACGCCACTGCTAAATCCAGCTTCAACGCCACCCAACCCGTCATGTATCGGGGACGCGCGATCGCTCCTTCCAGCACCGCCGAATCAACCGATCTCGAAGAATCTACCGTCACCCTCCCCCCACAGTTCGATAGCCCCTTTCCCCACCTATTCTCCGCTCCAGAAAATCCAGAGAATCCCGATTCTCCCTACGTAGTCTGCTGAGCATAGCGAGTACGCGCTCTCCAGTATTCACCAGTCCCGACAGTGTTCCCCAAGGGCTGATAACTTGCAATCTGAGTGAGTTGCTAGCCCTTTTTTCTGGGCTTGACTGGCGTCTTGGTGGTATTGAAGGCTCGATCTTCAATTCCTAACCCCACATCGCCTGTACGTAACAAACCCCCGACGCTGTCGCATAGCATCGGGGGATTCCATTAAGAGAACTATTTATCCCCAGCATGTGGCCTGGAGACAACGCTGGTTGACAGAACTTAGTTGGAGCAGAAATGACGAACAGTCCCGATCCAAAGGGACTAGTCCTTCGCCACTGCTTCTTTAAATCCTTTCCCTGCCGAAAACGCAGGTACAACCGTAGCCGGAATCTTCAACTTCTCACCCGTCTTGGGGTTGCGGCCCTCACGTGCCTTACGCTCGCGAGGTTCAAATGCTCCAAAGCCAATCAAAGAGACTTTATCGCCACTAGCCACCGCACCCGTTATGACATCGAGCATGGCAGACAAAATTTCTTCAGCACTTTTCTTACTGACACCCGCCTCAGCCGCTATAGCTTCAACCAACTCGCCTTTATTCATTTCCTCACTCCAATGGTTGCGTTTGGAACGAATTAACGTTCAAAAAGACTTAACTATGAATGGATTTTGACCTCAGAAGCCCGATTTGGCAAGGGCTAGGGGGGTCAATCTGACTATTTTTATCCAAAATTATTGAAGAAAAAACTAAAAATTAATCGGTAATTGCCGATACAGCCCTGAGGATTTTGTAGTATGGGCAACCCATTTTTTGAATTCACGAACGCATCAGATCGCATGTGGAGGAATACGAGATCGCATTCGATACCAACGCGATCGCTCCCTAACATCTCGCCCTACAGGCTGGCTGCAATCCCCTTGCAACTGATGGCACCCACCATAGCCAGCATGAATAATCAGGCAAGATCTGGCTGCAATCCCCTTGCAACTGATGGCATCAGCCGTAGCCAGCCCGAATAATCAAGCAGTCTGCCGCAGTTCTGCCGCCTGCGCCAGCAATGCCTCGGCAAAATTCAACGCATCCTGCGCCGACTGTCCCCCTGCCAACTGAGCCAGCTCATCTCGCCGCTGCTGCTCTTCCGATAGCATTTGAACCCCAACGAATGTCCGCTTCTTGCGCACCGACTTACTCACCTGAAAATGACTGTCTGCCATAGCTGCCACGAGGGGCTGGTGGGTAACGCACAACACCTGATGGCCGTGGCTGATGTCGTGCAACTTAGCGGCGATCGCCTGAGCCACCGTGCCCGATACCCCCACATCAATTTCGTCAAACACCATCGTGGACACAGGGTTCACCCGCGTAAACACCGCCTTCATCGCTAGCAAAAACCGACTCATTTCGCCCCCCGACGCCGTCTCCGCCAGCGGCTGCATCGGCTCCCCTGGATTGGGACTGATGGTAAACACGACGCGATCGTGGCCGTCGGGAGTGGGGGCAATTCGTTGCAACTCCACCGCAAACTGAGTGGCCGCCATCGCCAGCGGCTTCAATTCAGCCAGCAATTGCTTGCGTAACTTGTCACCCGCTTTCTGGCGCAGCTCCGTTAGGCGATCGCACTCTGCCAGCAACTCCCGATGGCACTCCTGCTCCTGCTCCTGCAGCTCTTCCACGCTGCCCTCTTCCTGCAGCCCGTGCAGTTCTTGTTCCACTTTGTTGGCATAGGCGATCGCATCCGCTAGCGTCGGGCCATATTTACGACAGATTTGCTTGAGCAAGGCAATCCGTTGCCCCACCTCTTCCAGCCGCTCCGGATCGGTATCCACCGTCTCGCCGTAAGCGCTCAACTCCCGACTGGCCTCCGCCACCTGAATGGCCGCACTATTCACCATGTCCAGCGTCACCTGCACCTGCGGATCGAACCGGCACATGTGCTCCAGCACTTGCACCGCCCGCCCCAATAGGTCAGCGGCAGACTCCCCCGCATCCGCCTGGTACAGCAACTTGTACGCGTCGTAGCTCTGCTGCTGCAGCTCCACGCTATGGGAGAGGCGATCCATCTCCTGCGCGAGTGCTTCCAGCTCGTCCGGCGACTCCAGACCTGCTTCAGACAGCTCTTGGTGCTGAAATTCGTACATATCGAGCTGCTGCAATTTCTGCTGCTGCCGCTGCTGCAAATCCTCCAGGGCATTGCGGGCCGTCACCCAACGATCGTAGGCTGCCTTGACCTTATTGCGGGCCGTTCCTAGCCGCGCGCCTCCAAACCCGTCCAGCCAGCGTCGCTGCGTACCGCTATCCTGCAGTTGCACTGTCTGTCCTTGGGCCGCAATCTCTACCAACTGCCGCCGCAGGTCTTGCAACTGCTGCCGGTTCACCAATACACCATTCAGGCGAGATCGACTGGTGCGATCGCCAATCTCCCGCGAGCACACTAGCCCTTCATCAACTTCGTCAATGTCCTGCTGCTGCAACCAGGTGCGAAGCGGCTTCGTCAATTGAAAGACCGCCTCAATCGTGGCCTTCTTGCTGCCCGTTCGCACCAACTTCCCTGACACCGTCCCCCCCAGAGCGGCATCCAGCGCATCCAAAATAATGGATTTCCCTGCCCCCGTTTCTCCAGTCAGTACGTTAAGACCAGCGGAAAACTCCAGTTCGAGATGCTCGATCAGCGCAAAGTTCTCGATGCGCAATACCGTCAGCATGGGGATTGCAAAACCATGTAGGGCACTCCTACGGTACTGGCAGGGGAAAGGTGGATGCAATATAGGGCGATGCATTTCTCCCTATTCTCTCAACGGAGAGCGGGAACAGCATCGCCCTAAAGATTGGCTCAACTAGCGGTTGGATTGTTTCGCAAGAACGCCAGCAGAGCAGGCCCCGCCGATCTCGCGGTCAAGATTGAGTCTTGTTCAACACTTAGCCTTCTTCAACGTTAAACGTCGCAAAACGCAGAATGCTCTCATTCAGCTTCAGCGCTTTCTCCATAGCGGTACGAGCACTGGGCTCAGAATCGTAGTTGATTTGGACGTAAATCCCTTCACGGCAGCGCTGAATTTCGTAAGCCAGACGACGCTTGCCCCGAATGTTGACCTCAATGTTCGAAGCACCACCTTCGGTTAAGGTCGTCTTCTGCAGATCCACCAATTCGGTCATGGGCTCTTCCGAGACGTCAGGACGAACGATCAGCATGGTTTCGTAAGCGCGAGGCATTGCAAGTCTCCTTGTGGACGTAAGGCTGCGCGGAGCAGCAAGGGTGCGATCTAGTAGGATAGCGTCTTGCGGCGAGGTTTTGAATTTTTTTTCGTCCTTGGTCCTTGGTCATTAGTCATTAGTCGGGAGTGTTGAAAGCGAAGCATGGTAGTTGCGATCGCATGTTTAACGTCCACTACTGCTGGAATTTGGCACCTTCACCAACGAAGGACCCATGACCAGTGACTAATGACCAGTGACCAGTGACCACCTCCCCCTATCGCTTCAACACCAACCGATACCTCGGCTTCCCATTCCTCAATTTGTCCAACGCCTCATTCACCTGCTCAAAGTCAAAATATTCAACCATTGGCTCGATCTGATGGCGGGCCGCAAAATCCAGCATCTTGGAGATCGTCGTAGGACTGCCCAACGGACTGGCGGAGACGGACTTTTGGCCCACCAGCATGGGAAACAGTTGGGTGGATAGAGGTTGCAAAACTGCACCCACCAAGTGCAAGCGACCTTTTGGCCGCAGCGCAGCGATATAAGCATCCCAATCTAGCGAGACATTGACTGTGGACAAGATGAGGTCGAATGAATTGGCAACCGAGGCTAGAGCATCCGGGTCGCGGGAATTGACAAAGTGGCTGGCCCCAAACGACCGCGCTTCCTCTTCCTTATCGGCACTGCTGGAAAAAGCCGTGACGTCGCATCCCCAAGCATTGAGGAATTGCAGCGCCATGTGACCCAAGCCGCCAATGCCAATCACGCCGACGCGATCGGTGGGCTGGACATCAAATTGAACGATCGGATTAAAGACGGTAATGCCACCGCAGAATAACGGGCCAGCGGAGCTGCTAGTTAACCCCTCAGGCAACGGAACCACCCATTCTTGGTGTGCGCGAACCTTATCGGCAAACCCGCCCGGACGTCCTACAATCGTTTGCTCGGCAGTCAGACAGAGGTTGTGGTTGCCTGACATACACCATTCACAGCCCATGCAGGAATGGGAAAACCAGCCCAATCCCACCTTTTGGCCCACTTGCAACCCCTTCACGGCATCCCCCAAAGCCGCTACCGTACCCACAACTTCGTGGCCGGGCACACATGGATAGCCGGACATGCCCCATTCGTTATCTAGCATGCTGAGATCGCTGTGGCAGATGCCGCAAAAGTCCACAGCGATTTCGACTTCTTCGCCGCCCAACTCTCCCGGATCGTATTCATAAGGCTGCAGGGAACCACCGGCTTCAGTGGCTGCATAAGCTTTAATCACGCGGGTATCCTCGAATAACAATCGCGTAGATGGAACAGTCGCGTACATTCTAGCGATCGCTTCCTAAAGCACTGCTGAGAATTCGCCGGGGTTGAGGAAACTTGTGGGTTCGTAGCACCGATCCGATCGGTAAGGCTGGAAAAGGGCGCACGTGCAGTTCGAGACTTGCTGGAGCGATCGCGGAGGGGAAGACTCGAATACGGTTATGAGCAGACTCACAGGATTCTCTACCGGTAGAGCTAAGCTGCATCGTTATGATGGCAAGCGTAGGTATTCGAGTATCAGTTGCATGGGCGATTGGCGCAGGAGCATTCAACGGGCATTGGTCGCGGTGCTGGTCATTATTTGGGTGATGTCGGGAACTGGTATCGCCCCGGCTGTTGCCCGCACGATTGCAGCCCCACCGACTCCTGCGGCTCTAGAAATCCCTAATCTGACAGACGGAGTCGAGAAACTCACCCTCGACAACGGTATGACGGTATTGCTGAAAGAAGTACACACCGCTCCGGTGGTGGCAGTGCAATTGTGGTATCGGGTGGGCAGCGCAGACGAAACCGTCGGCAACAGCGGCATCTCTCACCAACTGGAACACTTGCTGTTTAAAGGCACCGAAGAGCGGCCCATTCAGTTCGGTCGTCTGTTCGACGCGATTGGCAGCAGCTTTAATGCGTTTACCACCTACGACGCCACCGGCTATTTCCACACCGTCAGTCGCGATCGCCTCGATACGGTTCTAGCCCTAGAAGCCGATCGGATGGTCAACACCACCATCGATCCTGCGGCTGTAGACAGCGAAAAGCGCGTGGTGATTTCCGAGTTGCAAGGGTACGAGAACTCCCCCGGTTACCGCCTCAATCGCGCCGTGCGTCGCACCCTGTTTGCCTTGCCTGAAGACGACACGACTGCAGCGTATGCCTTGCCCGTCGGTGGCACTCGGTCGGATGTAGAACAATTCCAGGCGGCGCAAATTCAGGAATACTACCAACAGCATTACAGCCCCAACAATGCTGTGTTGGCGATCGTGGGAGATTTCGATCGCGACAGCACCATTACCGCGATCGAAAATAGCTTCGAAGGCATCGCTAACTTGCCAACGGCAAGCGCTCGTCCAGACGTAGAGGCGATCGCCACCCTGCCTCCTGGCGACCCCATTCGTTTAGAGGAACCCGGTAGCCTGCCCCTATTGGTCCAGATGTATCCGTTGCCTGCCACCGGCCATCCTGACGAACCGGCTCTGGATTTGCTCAGCTCCATCCTGTCTGGCGGACGGGCGGGTCGCTTCTATCAAGACATCGTCCGCCCGCAAATTGCTAACAGCATCAGCAGCTCCACTTCCAACCTGCGGGGGGCGGGCTGGTTTCAAATTTCCGCCTCCCTCGGTGAAGGGCAAGAGTTTGACTCGGTGGAAGCGGCCATCTCCACTCAACTGGAGCGCCTGCAAACTACTCCCGTTGCCACCGCCGACCTCGATCGCGTGAAGCGGCAGCTCTTAGCCGGGGTGATTTTGGGCTATCGCGACATCAGCAGCCAGGCTCGCCAGCTTGCCGGCGACGAAACCGTGACGGGAGATTTCCGCCACAGTGACAACTACCTGCAGCAAGCTGCCGCCGTGACGCCAGCCGATATTCAGGCCGTCACGAACAAGTATCTGCGTCCCGAACTGGCCCATACGGGCTACTTCACCCCCACCAGCTTTGACCCCAATGCCTTAACCGCCACCGCCCCCGAAGAGGGAACTGCCGGTGCTGTGCCGGTTACCCCAACTGACGGTGGAGATAGTGCCGATTTACAGCAGTTCTTGCCCAGCGATATTGCCAGCGCTGCCGACATCGATCGCGATTGGCTGCAATACCCCACTAAGGTTGAGCTACCTAACGGTGTCAAGCTCCTGCTGATGCCGGATGATAGTGCTCCGGCGGTGACGCTGGTGGGCAGTGTGGATGCCGGCAGCGGATACGATACGCCTGAAACGGCGGGGGTGGCATCGTTCACCGCCAATTTGCTGACGAACGGTACCACCAACCAAACTGCCGATGAATTTGCCTCCCGCCTGGAAAATGTTGGGGCCGGATTGGGATTCGGTGCCCGTCGAGAAGGGGTGCGCTTTGGTGGTGCGGCATTGGCTCAAGATTTACCGCTGTTGGCGGAACAATTGACGGATGCGTTGCTCAACCCCACGTTCCCCACTGACGAGCTGGAGCTGGCCAAACAGCGATCGATCGCCGGTTTACAAGCCGGACTGGATAACCCATCTACAGTCGCCACTCGAACCTTCCAGCAATCTCTGTTCCCCGCAGGTCACCCCTATCACGCCATGACCAGCGTGGAATCGCTGCAGGCCATTCAACAGTCCGATTTACAAGAGTTCTATACCGCTCACTATCGCCCCGATACCACCACGATCGCGCTGGTGGGGGACTTCGATGCAGTCGAGGCCGAGACACTGTTCCGCAATCTACTCGGAGCCTGGTCGGCAACGGGCGAGGCTCCTCGACTGGAGTTTCCAGAGGTCAACGGACCCATGGCTGTAACTCGCCAGCACAAGACTCTGGAAGGCAAAACTCAATCGGTGACGTATTTGGGGCACCTGGGCATCAATCGGTTCGATCCCGATTACGAAGCGGCTGTGGTGTTGAACGACATTATTGGGGGCAGTACGCTGTCCAGTCGGTTGGGGTTAGAGGTGCGCGATCGCCAGGGACTCACCTACGGTATTTCCAGCACGTTCCAAACGGGTCAAGGTATCGGGCCGTTTTTGGTGTCGATGCAAACGGACCCGAACGATGTGCGCAAGGCGGTGGATAGCGTGCTGTCGGTGCTGCAGCAGGTAAAAGACAACGGCGTTACGGCAGCAGAATTAGAGCAAGCTCGCAATAGTTTTGTGAATAGCTATCCGGTGGGGCTGGCCGATCCCGATGCAGTGGCGGGGGCGTTTCTGCGGCGTGAGGTGTTGGGCTTGCCGTTGGAGGAGCTGTACGACTTCCCTGAAAAGGTGAAGGCGCTGACGTTGGAGGATATCAATCTCGTGGCGGCGAAGCTGCTGAAGCCTGAGGCGGCGCAGATTGTGACAGCGGGGCCGTAGGCAGGGCGGTTTGGCCGATCTCTGCAAGCTGGCTTGAAATCTCTGGCCCCCTTATATCTAGAAGTAGGCAGTAGTCCGATCGCCCCCGCACGTTACCTCGTCGTGTAGAAGCCATACGGATTCGCTGGCTAGAATAAATAACTGCATTCCAGTTCAATCCAGTTACGTCACTATGTCTCAGAGTAAGTGGGCCAGTATTCGACTCCATAAGGCTAAGACAGATGCCGCCAAGGGAGCCACTTACACCAAAATGTCGCGGGCGATTACCGTGGCGGCCCGACAAGGAGAGCCCGATCCCGAATCGAATTTTGCGTTGCGAGCGGCGGTGCAGAAGGCGAAGGAAGCGGGGCTGCCTAATGACAATATCGAACGGGCGATCGCGCGGGGTAGCGGCCTGCTCACTGATGGGGCATTAGAGTCGCTGCGGTACGAGGGGTACGGCCCTGGTGGGGTGGCCATCCTGATGGACATCCTGACGGACAATCGCAATCGCACGGCAGCGGATGTACGGGCAGCGTTTAACAAGATTGGCGGCAATCTAGGAGAGACGGGCTGCGTTAGCTACATGTTCGAGCAGAAGGGATTCATTCGTTTGAAGGGAACGGCGGATGAAGAGGAGCTGTTTATGGCGGTGGCGGAGGCTGGTGGGGATGACCTAATGGATGAAGATGGGGCGATGGCGGTGTGCGAGTTTACCCGTTTAGAAGAGGTGTCTTCTAGCCTAGAAGCGTCTGGGATTGAGGTGGGGAGTTCGTCAATTCGCTGGGTACCGACAGTTGATGCGGCGATCGCTGACCCAGATTTAGCTGTCAAGGTGGTGAAGCTAATCGACAAGCTGGAAAATTTGGACGACGTGCAGGCGGTGTTTACGAATTTTGCGCCGGATGATGCCTGTACGGAGGTGCTGGCGGCAACGGTGTAGGAACATAAGCCGGTAGGTTGATAAAAGGCTTCACCAAAGATTTCTGCAAGTGTTAGCAGCCAGGCTCAATCGCTCCAGGCGACTTCCAATAAAATTCGGGGGTTCCATCT
>JBCBVA010000009.1:0-57921 GCA_039817825.1 Cyanobacteria bacterium J06642_12
AAATGTTAGTCCAAAGGACTCCGGACTAACATTTACACTATTAACTGGTTGAACAACTCCGCTAGCTGTGATGCGGATATTTACTGCTTCTTCTTGTACAGGCACTGTGAGGGTTGTAATATCCCATTCATTGCCAGCACTCCATCGTCCAATAAACCACCAAAATAAAATCCCGGCTAGTGACAGTAACATCAACTTAAACCGGATGCCTTTAAGTAAACTAAATCTGATCTTTTCTCGTGTATCTTTAGGCTTCATACTGCTCGCTCGAAGCTGTGTGACTTATACATGGATAATGCGTTCTTCTTTCCTTAAGTATTTATAAAGCAGAAACTTAAATGACTATAGATTCATAGCTAGAATCTACCCAACTCGTAATGCTTCAATAGGTTCTAGTTCAGCTGCACGGCGTGCTGGTACTGTTCCAAAGACTAAACCAATGCTTCCTGATATAGCTATTGAAGTAGCTATAACAATTGTTGAGACCTCTGGTTGGAAAGGTGTTGAGTAGCCAATAACTAGCGAACCACTTACACCTATCAAAGCGCCTATAATCCCACCAGTTATAGACATTAAAATGGCTTCAAGCGTAAATTGGAGAAGTATATCTTGACTGCTTGCGCCTATAGCCTTTCTAAGTCCAATTTCTTGCGTTCTTTCATTAACCGAGACTAACATTATATTCATTACTCCCAATCCACCAACCAGAAGCGATATGCCTGCAATCGAAACAAGAAGTGCTGTTAGTGCTCCTGTAACTGTATTGGTTAGTTCAAGCAAATCTTTTTGGCTGCGAACGGTAAAGTCATCTTCACTAACAATATTGTGCCTAAATCGAAGTAGATTTATAATCTGAAATTCGGCAGCTCTCATACTGTCCTCACTCTCAACAGAAAACACGACATAACTTAGCTCTATACCAAGTGCTGAAGTGTTCCCCGCTATCCTAGTGGCCATGGTTTCTAGAGGTATAAGTGCGGCTTCGTCATAATCGAGTCCAACAATATTTGCACCTTTTTCCGTAAGTATTCCAATGACTTCAAAGCTAACGCCGTCCAGACGTACAAGTTTTCCTATTGGATCTTGTTCTGCGAACAATCGACTGGCTAATCTTGAACCCAATACAACAACTTGGTTTGCTCTTTGACTATCCACATTAGAGAGAAAGTGCCCGTTTTCTATTTCGTATCTACGTACCTCAGGGAACTGTGAAGTCGTGCCTACTATAGTTAAATTTGAACTGATACTCCCTGCTGAAATGACTCCACGTTGATTATATTCAGGTGCAGCTGCTCGTATCGAAGGCACTTGCTCTGCGATCGCATCTGAATCGGCAAGTACTAAGGTATTGGGAATATTTATCGTAGCTCTCTGAGCTTCCACGCTGCCTGGCGTTACAGATAAGATGTTAGGCCCCAATCCTTCAATCTCTCCCGAAACAAATGTTTGAGCTCCTTTCCCAATTCCAACCATTACAATTACGGAAGCATTACCAATGATAATACCAAGTATCGTTAGTCCACTACGTAGTTTATGGGCAGCAAATGTTGCTGCTGACATCCGCAAAACATCTTTGAAATTCATTTGAATCTTGCTTGAGATGGTGAAAACTTAGGCAACAACAACTCCCCATCAAATCTAAGCTGTGCGAGCAGTGAATCAATCAAAATAAAAGTCATGTAATACATAAATTAATGTGCGGTGCCCATCGGTATTCTAAGGAGCACTGATTTCATCCTTTGATTGAGTCCATATGCTTTCTCAAACTTAACGGACGCATATCGGTCCAGACTACATTTATTCGTTCTAAACATTCTTGCTTACTACCTGCGGTACCTTCATCCTTCCAGCCGAGTGGATTCTCGCGCTCTTCTGGCCAGATAGAGTACTGTTCTTCATCATTTAGAACAACTTTGTAACGACTGTTTTCTTGTTCTTCTCTGCTCACGATGATTTCTCCTAATGGATGATGCTGATGACTATATAGAGACTATTATTATATAGGCTAGTTTATAGACTAACCTTTCCGTGTGTAATCTGGGACACTGAAATGAAGTTCATTTTGGCAAAATAATTTCCATTTATCTGTAACTGAATCGAAGACTATATTTCGATCTGAGAATAAGCCGTCGGTAACAATAAAGCTCTCTTGCAAGTACAGGACATCTTCATCTGTCAGGTCGCGGTTGGTCTCGCACTCTTCTCCAGCAATAGTTTGAGTTTCCTTGCGCTGGGTTGGTAGAGTCTTAGGCCATCCTTTAAATTTTCTAAGTTGTTTCAGTTGATAAGCTTTACAGTATGCACCCATTTTGACCATTTGTAGAACTCCTATAATTGCTTGGAAGAACATAGCTGAAACAATTAAATATCGATATCAGACTTTGTTTATTTCATTACATTTGTCTCTTTTATCTAGAAAATATGACTTGAATGGACTATTGAATAAGTTTCGATTTTCGATGTGTAAGCATGGATCCCTAATCGATCTGAATTTTCTTTAATTAGTCAGGTAATAGACCTCCAACTCTCATTGATTTTGCACTGTCGCAAAAAGCATTTACGATCGCCTCTATATCTGTTTCTGAATGGGCGGTAGAGAACGACCCGCAATCGCCTTGAAGATAAACACCACGCTCAAGCAAATGCCTCCGGAATAAGTGGGCATTACCTCCTGCTAATGTTCCTGCCAAAGAGACAAGGCCAAAACGCGATCCAAAATGTTTTAGTTGCAACGGAATCCGCTCTAACAAAAACTGCTCATTGAGATGCTCAACAAAACTAGCAGTACGGTGATTGAGCGTAGATTGTAGACTCGGGCCTTGCTGCTGAATCTCTTGCAACACCGATCGCGTCGCTGCCATCGATAAGGGGTGAGCCCCATAGGTACTGCTAAATTCTGTCTGGATAGGATGTGGTGTAGAGTCATCACCAAATAACCAATTACCACCATCGATCGCATCCAAGTACTCTGCTTTTCCGGCAACTATTCCCAGTGGGAGGCCACCACCGACTGGTTTTCCATATACGGCCAGATCGGCATCAATCTCGAACCAGCCTTGACATCCGCCAGGGTGGATGCGGAACCCGAATACTACTTCATCGAAGAGGAGGGCAATCTTGTGGTCGTGTGTCAGCTGACGTAACTGTTGTAAGAACCCCTTGGGTTGCAGGTCTAAGCGATCGGCGATTTGACTTTGAACGGGTTCTACCAGAACAGCGGCGAGTTCATCCGCACGAGAGTCAATAATCTCCAATGAACGGGGATTGCCGTAATCCAACACTAAGACATCGTCCACACTGCGATCGGTAATACCGGCTGTGCCAGGTATGCCCTGTGGATTGAGATTGAGGCTTTTGGCACGAGCCAGAGTGGTATCTGAAGTGCCGTGATAGGAACCTGCAAATATAGCGATCTTGGGACGTTGGGAACGGGCTCGTGCCAAGCGAATTGCAGCAATAAACGCCTCAGTTCGCGAGCCAGCAAACAGTACTCGCTCAGCCCCAGTTAATATCTTGATTTTGGAAGCAACATCGATAGTGGTTGGATTGCTAGGGCCTAGAGGAAAGCCATGGTCCAGCTGTTCTAGCAGTGCAGCTTTGACAAACGAAGGATTATGCCCAAACAAGCTCGCACCGTAGCTCATGGTCAAGTCGAGATATTCATTGCCATTGGCATCCCAGATGTAGGCACCTTCCGCACGTTCAACAGAAAGGGGATAGATGGTGTCTTTTAATCGAGGATGAAAGCCATTGCTGTTGCGGCGATCGGCGATTGACTGTCGAGCAGCACTCGCTCGCTCGCGTGACAGCTCGGTTCGTTGGGTAAATCGGTGGGTAAATGCTTTCAGGTAATGCTCTTGCTTGGGTGTAGGGTAATCAAGTAATTCACTGCCAGGCTTGAGGGGAAGTTGGGATAGGCGTCGACTGGGGTCGGACACAATGGCCTCAAAGACGACGAGAGCATGGCGTAGCATCTCAACAATCGTGTCGGTGGCAAACAAGTCCGTGCTGTACTCTAAAAAGCCAACGATATCTTCGCCACTATCTAGCAGCGATAGAGTTAGGTCGCAACGGGCTGTGCCCCAATTAACGGGGTACGAACGGAACTCAAGATCGCTGGCTGATGTTTGGGGATTGTTGAAGAAGCGCTTGTAGGCAAAGGCCGCTTGGTAAATAGGGGTACGACTGAGATCGGGCTCGACATCCAGGGATTCCACCAGCCGATCGAACGGCATATCTTGGCGATCGTACGCCGCCAGGGCAAGTTGGCGAATCCGTCCCAAGTAGTCTTTGAAGGTGGGATTTTCCGATAGGTCTAAGCGCAGAGCCAAGTAGTTATTAAAGCTGCCAATGGACGATTCCACTTCGGTGTGGATGCGATCGGCCACCGAGGTGCCGATGATGGCCTCTTCTTGCTGGCTGTAGGCGTAGAGCCAGATTGAATAGATACCCAGCAGGACCATGTAGAGCGTTACCCCCTCTTGCTGGCTGAGTTCTCTGCAGAGATCGGCTAGCCTGGACGGAATGCGCAGCAGTTGTATGTCACCTCTGAAGCTTTTGATAGCAGGACGAGGATAGTCAGTGGGTAATTCGAGAACGGGGCGGGGAGACTTTAGTTGGTCTTGCCAGTACGCCAAGCTGGCATCGAGTGCTCCATTGTTCAATCGCTGATTTTGCCACACAACAAAGTCGTCGTATTGAATATTCAGTGGTGGTAATGGGGACGGTTGTCCGTTGGCTAAAGCCGGATAGAGTAGCTCCAGCTCGCGCATAAACACGTTGCGCGACCAGGCATCAAAGGCCAACTGATGAAAGGTAAATAGAGCGACTGATTGCTCGGCATGCTGGCGAATGAGAACGGTGCGGAGCAGGGGACCGGTTG
The DNA here is from genome assembly GCA_039817825.1 of Cyanobacteria bacterium J06642_12. Taxonomy (GTDB): domain Bacteria; phylum Cyanobacteriota; class Cyanobacteriia; order Thermostichales; family PCC-7336; genus PCC-7336. The sequence continues at coordinate 4,883 of JBCBVA010000009.1, forward strand.
AGAGATCGAATGGTTGACGGTGTTCGAGCTTTGATAAGCGTTCTGTCTCTGTTGTGCGGAGTTGTTTGGGTAATCCGCTCAGATCCACAACGAGAAAATCGATTGGCAAATGGTCAGCCACTGTTTTAGTCACTGATGTACTTTTTTTAGTGACTGAGTCCCGCTCAAGTTTGAATGTGGTGCGAATACTCTCATGGCGCTGCTGGATGGTTGACACACACTGCTTCAATACAGCGATATCGAGAGGGCCATTGATTTGCCGCCCGGTTGCCGTGTTGTAGAAATAGTGGTCGGGAGCGATCTGTTGAGTAAAGAATAGGACTCGCTTTTGTGTGGGTGAGAGGGGGCGCTCCTCTGCATGATTGAGGGGAACCAACGGTGCGATTTCGGTCTCAGAGATAGTTTGCCGATCGCGATCGATAAATGCAGCGAGTTCTGCAATGGTTGGCAGCTCAAATAGCTTGAGCAGGGGCAGCGAGCGGCCAATGGCGGTCTGCGTGCGGGAGGCTAAGCGGATAGCCAGTAGAGAATGACCACCCAGGTCGAAGAAATTATCGTGAATACCGACGCGATCGACATCGAGTACTTCTGCCCACAGACTGACAAACAGCTCTTCGGTGGGAGTTCGAGGAGGGGTGTAATCTGTTGCCAGCTCGGGACGATCGGTAGTAGGGGGTGGCAGTGCCCGGCGATCGACTTTGCCATTGGGAGTTAGAGGAAATTCATCCCGAATGACATAGGTACTGGGAAGCATGTATTCAGGCAGCCGCGCCCGCAAAAATTGACGCAAGTCTGCCTCTGAGAGATCGGCAGGCGTTGTCGGGATGACATAGGCGACGATCCGGCGATCGCCCACTTCGTTGGTGTAAATGGTGGCGATCGCTGCTTTGACGGAGGGAGCTTGGGTGAGGGTGGCTTCGACTTCTCCTAGCTCAATGCGATAGCCCCTCAGTTTGATTTGGTTATCGATGCGACCCAGATATTCAATCCGTCCATCCGGTAGAAATCGAGCTAAATCTCCGGTCTTATACAGCCGATCTCCGGGTCGATTGCCAAACGGATTGGGAATGAATTTTGTTGCGCTCAGATCGGGACGATTGAGATATCCGCGAGCCAGTAACACTCCGCCCACATGCAATTCCCCCGGTATGCCGGTGGCCACGGGGCGTAGATTGGCATCCAGAATGTAGGTATAAGCATTCGCAACGGGACGACCGATGGGGGGTAATGTTGGCCAGTCTACTGGGTTCGAGGCCAGATTGTCGGCCGTTGCGATCACGCTGGTTTCCGATGGGCCGTATTGGTTGTGCAGACTGCAGGAGCCCAGGTTGGTTAAAAAGGTTTTTAGTTGTGGAACCGCTTGTAGCTGTTCGCCCGCCGTATTGATTTGCTGCAGATGGGTGGGGTAGTTATTTTGGGCAACCGCAACTTCGGCTAATTGGCGCAGTGCAACGAAGGGCAAGAATAATCGAGTGATTTTCCACTCATTCAATCGCAATAGCAACTGAGGAATATCACGACGGGTGGCTTCGGATACCAGAACCAGGGTGCCACCGGCATACCAGGTGGAAAAGATTTCTTGAAACGAAACGTCAAAGTTGAGGGACGTAAATTGTAGGGTACGGCTAGCAACGGCGGAGGTTGATTGTTGGTTTTGCCAATGGATGAGGTTGACCACACCTCTATGGGCTACGGAAACTCCTTTGGGGCGTCCGGTAGAGCCAGAGGTATAGAGCAAATACGCTAAGTTATCGGGATTCAGCCTGGTTGGCTGGAGTTTTGGATCGGAGTGATTTGGATCGGGGAGTTGAGTGCTTGGGCGATCGAGGCAGAGGATAGTTGCTCCCGAATCAGGCAAACGATCTCGCAAATGATCCAGGCTAAGCAGGATCGACATACCGGCATCGGCACACATGGCCTTTAGCCGCTCGGGTGGATAAGCTGGATCGAGGGGAACGCATGTGCCCCCAGCTTTGAGAATGGCCAGCAGGCCTATCGGTAGATCGAACGAGCGCTCAACACATAAACCGACCGGTTGTTCGGGAGCGATGCCCAATTCCTGAAGCCGGATCGCCCATTGCTGCGATCGCCGATCCAGCTCGGCGTAGGTCATGGTTTCGCCTGCGAAGCTAACGGCGATCGCCTCGGGAGTCAGTTGGGCTTGTCTGGCAAATAGATCGGGTAAACAGAGCTGATGGGGATAATCTGCTGCTGTTTGGTTCCACTTCGCCTGCCGATCTTGGTCGGGGGCTGCCGGAGTAATCTCTGCTAGCGGGCGATCGGGAGCAATCGCAATTTCAGTCAGGATGGTGCGGTAGTGATCGAGTAGCTGTTGGGCACTGTCAGGATCGACTCGATGGCGATCGTAGAGTAGGTCGATGGTGAGGTGGCTTCCGGGGGACACCAGGACGGTGATGGGGTAGTTGGTTTTCTCGAATTCGTCCCGCTCAATTAGGGTAAAACTTCCCGCTTGCGGGGTAGCGACAGATTCGACTGGAGTATTGCCAAAGACAATCAAATGATCGAATAACGGCGTAGAGGTCGGTAGTTCGCTGTAGGACTTGATGCGGCTAAGGGGGGTGTATTCGTACTGTCTGGATTCCACCTGTTGAAGCTGTAACGATTGCAGCCAGTCAATGAGTGGGGCATTGGGGTCGATGCGAATTCGGACGGGGAATGTACTGATAAACAACCCAACCATTGCATTGACGTTGGGGATCGCAGGCGGACGCCCTGATGAGGATGTGCCGTAGAGAATATCGGTTTCCCCTGAGTAGCATCCCAGCAGCAGAGCCCATGCCCCTTGGGTAATTGAATTAAGGGTGAGCTGATGTTGGCGTGACAGTCGAACTAGCTTGTCGCTTAAATCTGCGTCTAGAGTGGCTGTCAATTTGCCACTGTTGTCTTTATTAGGGTCACTATTTTTGTGACTATTTCTCTCACTGGCCTCGTTTAGCTGTGTGCGATCGCTGCGATGGAGGTTGAGTGCGATCGGCTCGCGGAAGCCGGACAGAGTATCGCGCCAATAGCGTTCAGCTTCATTAGGATTTTGGTGTTGCAGCCACTGGATGTAGTCGCTGTATCTGGGGGGAGGCGGCAACTGCAGAGTGGTCTGACGCCGTTGGGCTTCGTAAGCCACCATGACTTCTTTGTAGAGGGTGGCCAGAGACCAGCCGTCTAGCAAAATGTGGTGATAGCACCAGACTACTTGGGAGCAGTCTGGCTCTAGCTGCAAGATGGACACCCGCATGAGTGGCGCTGTGGTTAACTCAAATCCCCGAGTGCGGTCAGCATCCAGCCACTGTTGGCGAGCGTCATCCCGTTGGGCGAGTGCCATACCGCTGAAGTCATGGTGCTCAAACGGCAGTTCTACATGCTCTTGAACGACTTGATACGGTTTCTCCAGGTTGTCCCAATGAAAGGACGTACGCAGAATGGCATGTCGATCGATCGCCTGTTGCCACGCCTGCCGCAGCATGGACAGATTCAGATCTCCCCGCAATGTCCAAGAATATTGTTGGACGTAGACACCCGACTGAGGAGACGCCAGCGTATGGAATAGCATCCCCTCTTGCATGGGGGAGAGTGGATAGATATCGGCGACAGCTTGTTCGGACATGAGTGTTTCTCGGGTGGGACTGTTAGCGCAGATGGGTTATTGGGGAGACCGATTATTGGGGGGATCTAAGGGCATCTAGTAGACGCTCGCGATCGTGGGGATCGACGTTGAATTGGGAGCGTTCCGCAGATTTGGAGCTGTCAGCAGAGGTGGTTGCACCTTTTTCGGACTGCTCACTCGTGGACTGCTCGCCCGCTGATTTGTCAACCGATGAATTGATATCGGTGGCTACGGCCTGCAAGTGCTTGGCTGTGGATTCCGCCAGCCGCAGAATAGTTTTGCGATTGTGGATTGTAGAGCTGTACTCCCACAGAAAGTACAGACAGCCATCGGCGATGTAGGTTTGGATGTCCAGTAAGTAGGGACGCTTCGCTTCTGGACTGCGGTTGGAGACGCATAGGTGCGGGATGACAGTGAGGGGAATGCCCTTCGAGCCTGATGATTGCTCTCGCTCCGGAAGACTGTTTGCTGCCGGGGCGATCTTGTCAGTCGTTGCATCGAGTGTGGGCTTGTTTTGGCTAGAATCGTCAGCAGATGGTTCCGCTCCCACGAGCACGCCAAGATGATTGAAGCAAATCGGGCTAGTTGGTTTCGCCTCACGTTGCTCGGACATGATGGTGGGGATCGCAAGATGCTGCAATAGACCGAAATGCGCTCCCCCCTTTGGTACAGCAGCTACGGTATCAGCAACCTTGTGGGCAACCTGCTGCGGTGTATCGTCATACTCTGCCGTCAGCTTGATGGGGAAGTGGTGACTGAAAGGGCCGACTGTTTCGCTGAAGTCCGTTCGTTCTAATAACTCACGGCCAGAGGCTTCCAAATCGGCCGCGAGTGATCGCGCCCCCGTCCAGTCTCCAACTCCCAGCAACAGTGCCGAGAGCAATAATGCATCGATGTCGAGCTCGGTCGCTCGAGCAGCATTCAACAGATGCTGGGTGTGGTGCTTGGAAATCGCCACTTTAACGGTGGTTGCGGACGTTTGCAGATTGCTTCCTCTGGGGCGATCGAGGGGAAGTGGGGCCGTTGTGGATTTCAGAACGGTTTGCCAGTAACTGCTTTCAGCGCCAATTTGAGGAGCCTTGGCTAGATCCAACAGGCTCTCCGACCATTGTTTGAATGAGCATGTTTTGGGCCGAAATTCTACTGACATCCCCCGCTTTAGGACTTGATAGGCCAGCAATAGGTCTTCTAGCAGGACTAATAACGACGAACGGTCGATCGCTAATTCATGCACGACGATCCATAGGCGATCGGCGCGATCGCCTCCCCGCTTGAACAGAGCCACATGCAATAGCGGTCCCGTTTCGAGGTCAAAGCCAGCCTGAATCTCAGCCACTTCAGCTTGCATGGCACGTTCTTCTTCGGTCTCTTGAGTGTGGGATATATCGCGACAGGAGAATGGGATATCGGCAATCGTTTCAGCCTGCGATGATTTCCAGCCATCTGCCGTTTGGGTAAACGACAGTCGCAGAGCATCGTGCCGTTGCAGGCAAAGGTTAATTGCTTCTCGCAATAGCTCCGCATCGAGAGACAGGCCGCAGTCCAGCACCAATGACCGGCTCCAATACTGAGGGTTGAGGGGTTGCGGCTTGAAATAGTGCAGCTGCTTGGGAACTAGGGGGACAGAGCCAGAAACAAGTCCCTGTTCGGCTTGGCTGGGCTGCGTTGTAATGGCGATTGCTGCTAAGGCAGCAATCGTTTGATGCTGGAATAACTGAGCGGGGTCTACTTGCCACCCTGCCTGGCGAACGAGAGATAGGATTTGGATGCCCTGTACGGAATCTCCTCCCAAGGTGAAAAAATTGGCCTGTGTACCAATCGGGGAGATCCCTAATACTTGTTCCCAAGCCCTAGCGATTGCTTTTTCAGCCTCACTGGTGGGCATTTCTTCTGCCGCTAGTGGAGGCCGATCGTTAGTCTGTGGTTGGCTCTGGGTCGTTTGGTCTGAATGTGCGATTTGAGGAGAAAACGCTGAGGCTGCCTTCTCTGTATGGCCCATAACAGCAGGCTCAAGTGATGCAGATTTTAAAGATTCCTCTGTGGATGGAGAAGCTGGGGATAGGTCGCCAGCCAAGGCTTGTAAAAACTGTGGCGACATATCCACCCAATGCCGTTGACGCTGAAATGGATAGGTGGGTAGTGGGACGCGATGGCGTTGTTCGTGGGTGTGCCCTGCCTGCCAATCTACGGCCACCCCCCATTGCCATAAGTGACCGAGAGCGTCGAAAGCGACCGCAACATCTGACCGGTCTTGTTTGGGATGGCGTGCGGAAGCGACTGGTGGATGAACTGGCGCTGCTTGTTTGCGGGCTAGGGTAGTCAACGTTTGGCCTGGCCCCACTTCCAGACAAATGGTGTTGGGGGAATTGAGTAGCGATTTGACGCCAGTAGTAAAGCGCACCGGTTGACGCATGTGCTGCACCCAGTAATCAGGGGTGATGACGGCTGCCGGGTCTACCCAGGCGCCGGTCAGATTGGAAATGAACGGAATGGTGGGAGCAGATAGCGACAAGGTTTGAAGTTCGGCGGTAAATTCAGAGGTGACACCATCAACGGCGGCAGTATGGAAGGCGTGACTAGTGTGCAACGGTCGATAATCAATGTCCTGCTTTATCAGGTTTGCTTGAAACGCCTCTATCGCCTCTGGAGAACCCGCTACGGCGCAGAGTTCGGGGGCATTGTTAGCAGCGATCGCCGTTCCTTCCACTAAAAGGGATTCGACGTCACTTGCCGATCGAGGCACCGCCACCATGGTTCCGGGGGGCATTTGAGCCATCAACCGTCCTCGCGTCGCCACTAGCTTGAGGGCATCTTCGAGGGAAAAGACCCCAGCTAAACAGGCGGCAACATATTCACCAATGCTGTGACCAATGGCCATTTGAGGGTGGATGCCCCAGCTAGCCCACCATTGCGACCAGGCGTAGGAGACGACAAAGATGGCAGGCTGAGCGATGCTAGTTTGCCGGAGCTGCTCGGTGGCATGGGTTTCTAGGGTGGGCTCTGGATAGAGAAGAGTCCGCAGATCCAGGCCTAGAATTGGCTCCAGAAACTCGCAGCAGCGATCGATTTGTTGACGGAATATGGGTTCGCTGCTGTATAAATCGCGGCCCATATTGACGTGCTGCGACCCTTGACCGGGAAACAAGAAGGCCACGTGCGTCTCGCCAGAATCTTGAGGGGGAGCTGGGTTAAGGTTGGGGGCTTTGAGAGCGGCGATCGCCTCTGGGATGGTTTGACAGGTGACCACTCGTTTGTGGGTAAACGGAACCCGACCAACTTGCAGGGTGTAGGCCACATCGGCTAGCGACAGCTCGGGAGAATTTTCCAGGTGTTCAGCTAATTGGACAGAAGCTGCGTCTAAAGCCGCGCTGGTCTTTGCTGATAAGGGCAATACATGCCAAGAGCGTGAGGACAAATTTGAGGGTTGCGGAAGCGGAGCTTCTTCCACAATGACGTGGGCATTGGTTCCACCAATGCCGAAGGAACTGACACCAGCTAGTCGCGGACGGTTGTCACAGTCCCAATCCTTGAGAGATGTATTGACGTAAAAAGGGCTACTGCTGAAATCAATCGCAGGATTGGGAGATTGGTAGTGGAGGCTGGGAGGCAATTGGCGGTGCTGAAGCGCAAGGGTTGTCTTTATTAATCCAGCAACGCCTGCAGCGACATCGAGATGTCCGATGTTGGTTTTAACAGACCCCAGGCCACAAGAGCCGGAGGTGAGGGCTGTTGGGTCACTGCCAGCGTTAAATGCTTGGGTGAGGGCAGCGACTTCAATCGGGTCTCCTAGCGCGGTACCTGTGCCGTGGGCTTCGATATAAGAAATGCCGCTAGGGTTGACCTCGGCCACTGCCATCGCCTCGGCTACGACGGCGGCCTGTCCCTCAATACTGGGGGCTGTATATCCAATTTTGTCGGCTCCATCATTGTTAGTAGCAGAACCTCGGATGGAAGCGTAGATGGTATCGCCATCCTCTACAGCATCTTGCAGGCGCTTGAGCACCACAATGCCGGCACCGCTGCCGAAAATAGTACCCGCAGCCTGTGCATCAAAGGTTCGACAATGGCCATCGGGAGAGTTAATTCCTCCCGGTTGGTGCAGGTAGCCGATGGACTGGGGTAGCTGAATACAGACCCCACCAGCGAGAGCGATATCAGATTCACGATCGAGCAGATTTTGGCAAGCTAAGTGAACGGCAACTAGCGATGACGAGCAGCCGGTTTGGACGGTTAGGGCGGGTCCTTTGAGATTGAGCTTGTAGGCGACTCGGGTGGCAAGGTTATCCGGGCGGTTGCTGTGGCGGATCTGGCCAACCCCAACGGTGCCAATTAATTCTGGATTGGAGAACAAGTTGTAGAGGAAATAGCTGCTGACTCCGACTCCACCGAACAAACTAATAGGATAGGGGCAGAGATTGGGGTTGTAGCCTGCGGTCTCTAGAGCTTCCCAAGCGAGCTCGAGAAAGAGTCGCTGCTGGGGGTCCATAATTTGCGCTTGGCGAGGCGGGTACCCAAAGAAATCGGCGTCGAATAAGTCTACGTCTTCAAGTACAACCCCTGCATTGACGTAATTGGGGCGATCGCGCATTTGCTGGCTGACACCGCTGGCTTGCAGTTGTTCGTCAGAAAACTTTATGACAGACTCAACCCCCTGGCTAATGTTGTGCCAGTACTGGGCGGGGGTTGCAGCACCTGGAAAGCGATTGGCCATGCCGATGATGGCGATCGCATTGGGTGAAATAGGAATAGAAGCAGAGTCAGTCATGAGGATGCGATGTGGAATGTTGGGAAGTAGAGGCCATTAAGAGCGCGTTCGGGTTGCGCGACGCTGACGGGAGGCGAGCCGATCGGCGGCGCGGTTTTGGCTGCGTTCTGCAGCATTGGGCTGGCTACTGGATTGAGTCAGATGGGCAGCTAGAGTACTGACGGTGGTGTACTGGAATAGATCGGTAATAGGAATGTCTTGGGGGAAGCGATCGCGCAGTTGGGCGTGCATGGCAATGACCGATAGAGAGTGGCCCCCTAGATCGAAGAAGTTGTCGTTGATTCCAACGGTTTCAATGCCGAGAACTGTCTGCCAGATGCCAGCGATATGGCGCTCGGCCTCCGTCCTGGGGGGGACATACGTTGCTTCCAAATCCGGTCGACTCAGGTCTGGGTCGGGGAGAGCCCGCCAATCCACCTTGCCGTTGGCGGTTAGGGGCATGGTTTTTAAGAGCGTGAAGCTGGAGGGGCGCATGAAGGCAGGCAAAGCTTGCCGCACATAGTCCCGTAAGTTGGTGGTGGTGGGTAGTTGACCTTTGGTTGCGACAACGTAGGCCGCTAACCGCCGGTCAGTTGGACTTTTGCTCCACACCGTCACAGCAGCTTGCTGAATGGCTGGATGCTGACCCAGTACCGCTTCAATTTCTCCTAATTCAATGCGGTAGCCGCGCAATTTCACTTGGCGATCGCTGCGACCAATAAACTCCACTGTTCCATCTGCAAGGAATCGCCCTCGATCGCCAGTTTTATAGAGGCGAGCCCCTGCTTCAGAACTAAATGGATTGGGTAAAAAGCGCTCTGCCGTTAGGCTAGGGCGGTTGAGATAGCCGCGCGCAACCTGGGCACCGCCAATGTATATATCTCCTGCAACTCCAATCGGAACGGGTTGGAGATAGCGATCGAGCACGTAGGCTTGGCAATTCGCCAGCGGGTGACCTAGCGGTACGGTTTCCCGAGTACTGCTAGAGCTTATGTCGTCCGTTCCGACGCCATAAGTTAGGACTCCAACAGTTGTTTCTGTGGGGCCGTAGTGGTTGAGGATGCGGCAGGATGCCGATCGCAACTGTTCCAGCAAGTCTCGGTTCAATGCTTCTCCACCAACAATTAGCTGGTGTTTTGGCAGGATGGCTTCTGGCGGGCTGGATAGTAGCAGTGCAGCCAAGTGGGAGGGGACTATTTTGAGGCAATCAATTGGATGTTGCTGGAAATAGGCAGACAGAGCGGTGGCATCGGCTGCCTGATGTTCGGGAATGACATGCAGGCAGCCACCCGAGGTAAGGGCTGGATAGAGAACGGTATTGCCCAGGTCGGCTGCAATGGTAGACACCAGAGCAAAGTGGGAGGGGTTTGGCAGGTTGAGTTGGCTCGATATGGCCTGTAGGTAATTGAGAATTTGACAGTGTTCGATCGCCACTCCTTTGGGGGCTCCAGTGGAGCCAGAGGTATAGATGATGTAGGCCAGATTGTTGGGTTGAGTCAGGCAGGGTAGATTGTCGGCAGGAATGGCTGCAATGGTTTCAGCTTCGTTTTCATCGGGGTAGATAACCGACATTGACTCCGGAGCATCGGGCATCAGTCGCGTTTGGCTGACTAAAGCTGTTGCGTGTGCATCAGCTAGGCGTCGCGCGACAGCTTCTGTCGAGAGGGCGGGGTCGAGAGGAAGATAGGCCGCGCCTGCTTTGAGGATTGCCAATAGTGCAACTACTAGACTGGTCGATCGCAAGAGATATATCCCCACGATTGTGTCTGGGCCCACTCCTATCTGCCGCAGATATCTCGCCAGTTGATTGGCTTTTTGGTTGAGCTGACCGTAAGTGAGTTGCTGTCTTCCAGAGGTAACCGCAATGTTGTCGGGGTGTTGTGCTACCTGTTCTTCAAATAGCGTATGAACACCGTTGATTGAGACAAACGACTGAGTTGTTGCGTTGAATGTTTGGAGCAGTTGGATCCGATCTCCGCCGTCGAGAACGCTCAAGTGCTCGATCGGTTGCTCTGGATGAGCCAACGCACTGTCAACTAGGACCAGAAATTGATGATGAATGCGGTGGATGTCGGAGGTTTTTAGTCGTTGGCGATCGTATTGCAGTTCTACTGTTAAGCCGCGATTGCTCAGAAAGCAGGTGAGTGCAAGTTTGAAACGTTGGTTGAAAACCTGCTGTTGTTCTACAGTCAGTGTTTCGGACTCGCTTTGAACCCCGTCGATGTTCTCACACCACTCAAAACCGATGGCATTGGTGTAGACCTCGGTAAGGCTAGTTTCAGAATTCTCAGTGTTTGCGAACCCGTATCCAAAGCTGTCTTGATAGTCTTCAGCAGTGGCAGAGAGAGTACGGACGCGATCGACAACTTCAGTGAATTGGTAGGCTGGCTGCAGCTCGTAATGCAATGGCAGCCATTTGGCTAGCGGGCCGATAACGTCCTCTAAATTCTCGTCATCACGACCGTTCGCCAGTAGATGTATGGTCACAGCCTGTTCGCCTGTTAGCTTCCATAACAAAATTTGCCAGCAGGCTTGTAAGACATCGGCAACCGTGGATTCGTTTTCCTGAGCGAACTTAAGAAGGCAATCTTTTGTTACGGTGGGCAACCGTTGGCTCAAAACGGTAGGAACAAAGGAGCGGGTAGGTGATTGTTCTAATGGAAGCCGCAGCGGCGATTTGGGAACGGCTCGCTCGATCCAATAGTCGTCGTCTTCATCCTCTAGCAGATCGTTTTGCCACTCGGAAACCTGAAGATATTGAACCGGTCCTTCAGCGCCATCAACAGTGAGTTCTTCCGATTGGTATGCAGAGAATATTTCGTGCAGCAGTAACTGTAGAGAACGACGATCGCCACACAGGGGCGACAGAGTTACCAGCAACCAACTCTCAGTCTCCGACAGTTGAGCACACAAAAGCCGGTAGCTTTGGCCTGCTTGAATTATTTGCTGGTGCTCTGACGTTAAGCTTGCTTGTAATCGGACACGTTGCCCCTCTGTCGTTAAGTTACGCCAATCAAGAACATCACAGTTGGGGGTGCCTTTTTCATCGATAACTTGTAGGGGAAGTTTAGTTCCGGGTTGGCGGGGAAAACGGGTGCGAAGAATATCGAAGCGATCCAGAACCTGTTGCATTGCCTGCTGCAGTCGTTGATGGTCAAGATTCCCAGCCCAGCGCACTACCATTTGGCAAACAAACACGGCGTGTTGTTGCTGGAGTGTCCATAGGTGTCGCTGTTGGGGAGACAAGCGAAATCCATGCAGAGACTCGGGCAGGTTTGGAGGGGTGGGGGAGACAGTAGTCATGGAATTTGCAACAGGCGATTGGTAGTAGTTCGGTGGTCTAAATAGTGAAGTCAACCCATAGAGAACAAGAGATAGAGGGTTAGAACATGAGGGGGATTATGAGTCCTCCTCGGGTTGAGCAGCGGTGTGCATGTCTCCCATCGCCACCAGAATTTTTCGAGGGGGTTTGAAGGGATTGCGGCTGTGGGCTGCCAGCATGTTGTCAATCATCAGTACGTCCCCCTGCTGCCAGGGAAAGGCAGTTTGGGCGTGATCGTAGGCGGATTGAATGGCAGCTATGTCCTCGGGTGCTATGGGCGATCCGTCACCGTAAAAGGCATGGCGGGGCAAATTGTCTACTCCCCAGGTATCGATTAAGGACTGTTGAATGTGGTTATCCAGGCAGGCTACGTGATGTAGCAGCAGTTGATTGAACCAGATGCGATCGCCTGTTTGGGGATGACGGGCAATGGCGGGACGGATTTGGCGAGTTTTTAGGCCACCTTCATTGGTCCATTCCCACTCCACTCGATCGGCTCGGCAGCGAGTTTCCACCTCTGCTCTGTCTTCCGTGTTGAAAAACTGTTGCCAACTGACATCGAAGCCCGGAATGAAATGGCGGGTGTAGGCAATCTGATGGCGTTCGAAGCGATCGCGCAACGCAGGCTCTAGCAACCGATAAATCTCCCGTCCGTCAGCAATCGGGGTTTCACCGCCTGCTGTAGGGGCAATGGAGCAATAGAAGAAAATCTTCATGGGCCATTGCTGCAGGTGCGAACTCTCGTGGTGGAACAGGATAGCTTTATCGGCTGGATAGGGTGTGGACCCATACACCTTGCCGCCAACACTTGCCCTAGGCAGGTCGCCATAGTTGGCAAACAACTGCGGACAAATTGCCTGAGCAAAGGCTTCAAATTTTTCTGGAGACTTGAGTTGGTCGCTGCGGAACAACACACCACCATGAGCTGTTAACTGTTCATCAATCCAATTGCGATGGTTGGCCGCCCAGTCGATGAAGTCGGTATCGTCGCTGGCGGGTTCCACCAATAGCGGTAGCGGACTGGTTTCGTTCAGCGACCGCGATGTCACAAGAGGACGATCGGCAATTGCAATCGCTTTGGGGGCAACCTTGGCAAATTTTGAGAATTTGCGCTGCGAGCGTTTAGCCTTGTTCGCTGCTTGAGCTTGCTTTTGGTCGGGGGTTTGCATATCGAGACTGTCAATGCGGTCAGAAACTTTATCGGGAAAACTGCGGAGCAACATAAGCAGCTGCTGCGATAGCTGCTGGATAGTGGCAGCTTCAAACAGGTTGGAGCTATATCGCCACATCCCCCGCAGGCCGCCACTGGTATCGCTCACAAATAGGGCGATATCAAACTTGGCTTTCTCGTTGGATATGTCCACCGGGCTGAGGGTTAACCCTGGTAGTTCGATGAGAGTAAACGGTATGTTTTGGAACACCAACAACACCTGGAAAAGCGGTGTTCGATCTGCTGTGCGGTTGGGCTGCAAGTCTTGCGCCAGTTGCGAGAAGGGGATGTCCTGATTGGCAAAGGCATCCAGACAGGTGTGGCGCACCCGTTGCAACAACTCTTTGACGGTTGGGTTGCCAGATAGATCGCTACGAATTGTCAGTAAGTTGACGAAAAATCCGATCGCGCTTTCCAGTTCGGTGCGGTTGCGATTGGCAATATCTGTACCGATGACCACATCCTTAGAGTTCGCAGCACGAGAGAGCAGCAGGGCAAGGGCCGCCATTACCTGCATGAACAGAGTGGTGTTAGTTTGCTGGCACAACTGATTTAGGGCTGACGTTTCGTCAGCTGAAAGCTGGAAGAACTCGCTGCCGCCCTGATAGCTACGTTGAGTAGGACGTGGGCGATCGAAGGTCAGAATGTGTGAGGAACTGCCTGCCAGTTGCTGCCGCCAATAGTGCAATTGAGCATCCAGTAGGCCATTATCCAACTGTTGCCGCTGCCAAACGGCAAAGTCTGCGTATTGGATCGGTAGAGCTGGCAACGGTGAGGGTAAATCGGCACTGTAGGCGGTGTAGAGGGTCGTCAACTCTTTGACCAGTACCCCCATGGACCAGATATCCGAAATGATGTGATGGGTGGTGACGATCGCGATGTGGTCTGCTTTGCCTAGTTGTAGGAGCTGCAAGTGGAGTAAGGGGCCAGTCTCCAGATTGAAGCAGCGCAGACTTTCCTCATGTATGTGCTGGTCAACTGCGGCATCTCGCTCCTTATTGCTCAAAGAACTCAGATCGGTAAAAGCAATCGGAAGCGATTTGGCTGGAGCGATGATTTGAACGGGGGTACCATCAGCCATTCCGAAAGTTGTTCGCAATGATTCGTGGCGATTGACGATCTCGTCGAAACAGCGCTGCAAAATATCAAAATCGAGAGCCCCAGCCAGGCGAACAGCGGTCGGGATTGTATAAGCAGAATTGTTGGGAACTAGCCGATCCTCAATCCACAAGCGCTGCTGTGCTAGCGACAGTGGCAGCGGCCGATCTCTAGAGACCAATGGAATAGACGAAACTGTCTGTGACTGGTCTGTTTGCGGAGGATTGTCCAGTTGCTCGGCAATTTCAGCAATGGTTGGGGTCGCAAACAGCGATCGCAATGGCAGCTCAACATTAAATTCGGTGCGAATGCGAGACACCATCTGAGTGGCGAGCAGGGAATGCCCACCCAAATCGAAGAAGCTGCTGTGAATATCAATCCGTTCGACACCGAGAATGTCCGACCAAATGCTCTCCAGTCGTTTTTGTGTGAGAGATTCAGGCAGAGTAATATCCCCTCCCAACTGAGTCGTCGGTGCTTCTGGTGCGGGAAATGCTTTGCGATTGACCTTGCCATTTGGAGTCAGCGGAAATTTGTCTAGGATGACAAACGCGGTCGGCACCATGTAGGCCGGTAGCTGTGCGTTGAGGCGCTGTCGCCAGGAGGCTATTCTGCGATCTGGGTCTCCAGAAGTTTCGCTAGTGGCAGGTTCGAGGATGATGTAGGCCACTAATCGTCTGTCGCCCTCACGATCGTCACGAACTAAGGCAACAGCTTCGCGAATATCATCGGCTTCGAGCAGACAAGACTCAATTTCCCCTAGCTCGATGCGGAACCCGCGCAGTTTAACTTGATTGTCGAGCCGTCCGAGAAACTCCAGACTGCCGTCGCGACGGAATCGCACCAAGTCGCCAGTTTTGTACAGTCTGGCTCCTGGCCGATTGGAGAAGGGATCGGGGCAGAACCGCTCTGCCGTCAAATTAGGACGCTTGAAATATCCGCGTGCCAGACCTACTCCGCCTACATGCAACTCTCCAGGAACACCAATAGGAGTCGGTTGACCGCTGCGATCGAGAACGTATAGCTGGGTATTGGCCAAGGGTTGGCCGAGGGAAATGCTGCCCGTATCTGGCTCGATTAATTTGCAGGCTGTCCAAATGGTGGCTTCGGTGGGCCCGTAGAGATTCCATAACTGGCGGCAGGATTGACTGAGCGATCGAGCCAGGGGTAGTGGCAAGGCTTCGCCACCGCACAGCACCTTAAGGTTGCCATCTCCACGCCATCCCCCGTCCAACAGCATCTGCCAGGTGGGAGGCGTCGCCTGCATGACGGTCGAACTGCTGAACTTTATCAGTTTGGCTAATTGCACAGCATCGGTCGCCACCTCTCGACTGGCAATCTGCACGCAGGCTCCGATCGTTAGCGGCAGGAAGAGTTCAAGTGCGGCAATGTCAAATGACAACGTCGTCACCGAAAGTAGGCGATCGCTGGCCTTGACACAGAGCCGTCGCTGGATTGCCGCCAAAAAGTTAACGACAGCCGCATGGGAAATCTGCACACCTTTAGGGGTACCGGTGGAACCAGACGTGTAAATTTGGTATGCCAGTTGCTGCGGGTGAGTCACCATGGGCAGCGGCGCATCGTGTCCAGATGTAAGAGCTTCCGACCCATCGTCCAAACACACTACCTGGACATCAGTGAGCGGCAACTGGTTGACAAGATGGGCCTGGGTAATGACCACAGGAGCGGCGCTGTCTTGCAGCATGAAGTCCAAGCGCTCGGCAGGATAACTGGGGTCAAGGGGAACGTAGGCACCACCGGCTTTGAGAATGCCTAGCATGCCAACCAGCATTTCGACGGAGCGATCGAGACAGAGGGCCACCAACGTGTCCGTTTTGACCCCCAGATGATGCAGGTGGCAGGCCACGCGATGGGCCAGGATATCCAATTCGCCATAGCTGAGGGATTTCCCCGCGTCGGTGACGGCAATCTCCTCAGGGGTGCGTACCGCTTGCAGGCTAAACCATTCATGCAATCCGTAGGCTGGAACCGTATCGAGCGATGGGCCTTGTCCGAGGGCCAACAGGCGATCGCCCTCGTCTGGCTCATACAACGGCACATCAAGCCAGTGGCGCTCAGGGTTGCTCGCTACCGCTGTTAGCAGGTGCCGGTATTGGCTGGCCATTTGGGCAATTGTGTCAGCATCAAATAAATCGCTGTTGTATTCCCAAGCGGCCACAATGCCCTCTGCGGTCTCCTCCATCATCAGGCTGAGGTCGAATTTGGCGGTTTTGACTTCCGTTTCAACGGGCGACAGAATCACCCCCGGTAATTGCAACTCTGCTTTAGGGGTGTTCTGCAGCGAAATAGCCACTTGGAACACTGGGCTATGGCTGAGCTGGCGCTCTAAAGGAAGGGTTTCCACCAAATGCTCGAAGGGCAGATCTTGATAGGTATAGGCTTCGAGGGCTACTGTTCGCACCCGTCTGAGGACCGCACTGAAGCTGGAGAGGTCGGCTAAGTCGGTGCGTAGGGCCAATGTATTGGTGAAGAAGCCGATCGCCCCTTCCAATTCGGCCCGACCGCGATTGGCGATCGGGATACCGACAACAATATCGCTGCAGTTGGCGTAACGAGCCAACAGGATTTTGTAGGCGGCCATCAGCACCATAAATAAGGTGGCTCCCTCTGCCTGACCGATGCCGATCAACGTATTTCGCAATCGATCGGGCAGTAGATCGACATGCCGCTCACCGCGATCGGTTTGCAAGGCGGGACGAGGGCGATCGGTGGGTAGCTCTAGTAATTCGGGCGCACCCGCCAACTGTTGATGCCAGTAGTTGAGTAATGATTCCAGCCCTTCTCCCTGCAGCCATTGCCGTTGCCAGACAGCAAAATCGGCATGTTGAATGGACAGTTCTGTTAGCGGACGGGGTTGACCAGTTGCAAATGCGGTGTAAAACGCGGCCAACTCTCGCAAAACAACCGCACGAGACCAAGCGTCAAAAATGATGTGATGGGTATTGAAGAGGGCAATGGATTCAGTTGCCGACAGCCTAAAGATAGTCAGGCGAACCAGAGGCCCCGTCGCTAAGTCGAAGGGAGTGCGAACGGCTGCCGCGATCAACTGTTGTAACTGCGTCGTGCGTTGTTCCTCCGGCAGATGTTGTAAATCAACGACCGGTAGCGATTTCGGTTGATAGGCAGAGATGGTTTGGACCGGCTTGCCATCCACTTCAGCGAACGTCGTTCGCCACACCTCGTGCCGTTCGGTAATGGCATTAATGCTACATTCCAAGGCTTCCAGATCGAGGTCACCCGTCAAGCGCAGAGTGAAAGGGACGCTATAGGCACTGCTGTCGGGTTCGAGGCGATCGAGTAGCCACAACCGCTGCTGTGCAAAGGAAAGCGGCATGTTGGCTTGACGCACCACCGGTACGAGTGGCGGCACGTTGAGCGATCTTTCCTGTCGCATCAAGCCCTCAATTGCTTGGGCCAGTTCAGCAACAGTGGGACTGTCGAACAGGGTGGCCAGGGGAAGTTCGACATTAAATCCTCGACGTAATCGAGCAATGGCTTGGGTGGCCAGCAACGAATGTCCACCTAATTCAAAGAAGTTGTCGTTTAAACCAACCCGTTCGACTGAGAGCAAATGGGCAAAGATTTGGGCAATGGATTGTTCGACATCGGTGCGGGGCAGAACGTAGGCATGGATCGCTTGATGATCGCTTGGTGCGGGGAAAGCTTGTAGATCGACTTTTCCGTTGGGGGATCGGGGAAAGCGGTCGAGTACAACAAAAGCAACCGGAACCATGACATCTGGGAGATGTTGTTGAGCAAATTGCTTCAAATCTGAAATCGAGATGGATTCGGGTCGATCGCAACTGAGATACGCCACCAATTGCGGCACCTGTGGAATGTCGGTATTGAGTCGAACAATGCAGTTACCGATTGTGCTCTCTTGACCGTCGCCGTACTCCAACAGCACCCGCTCAATCTCACCCAGTTCAATCCGAAACCCGCGAATTTTGACCTGGCGATCGCCGCGCCCCAAAAATACGACAGTGCCATCGGCCAAATAGCGAACGCGATCGCCGGTTTTGTACATCCGAGCTCCAGGAATCTGGCTGAAGGGATTGGGCAACCAGGCAGCGGCTGTTAATCCCGGTTGCTTGACGTAGCCGCGAGCCAAACTATCTCCAGCGATGTAGAGTTCTCCGGGAACTCCTATCGGAACGGGTTCGTAGCGATTATCAAGCACGTAAAGCTGGATATTGCCCAGCGGTCGCCCTAACGGAACGGTGTCCGAGACCATCAGCGGGTAGGGGTCTTGGACGGGATAGGTGAGCACACCCACAGTGCTTTCGGTGGGGCCGTAGTGGTTGAGGATGCGGCAGGTGGGGGCAAGCGAGCGGATGCGAGCAATGACCTTCCAGTGGGAGGCTTCTCCTCCTAAAATCAAGCATTTGCGCGGCAGAATGTTGGTGGCGTTGGCAGCCTCTAAGAGAGCGGTTAGGTGAGAGGGGACAATTTTGAGATAGTCGATCGTCTGGTGGTGGCAGTAGTCGGCCAGTGCATCTGGGTCGGCTAGGCGGTCTTGGGTGATGACATGTAGACAACCGCCGCTGCAAAGAGCCGGGAAAATAACGGTATTGCCCAAATCGGCAGCAAAGGTAGAAACGGTGGCGAAGGAATTGTCTGGGGCGATATCAAGCTGAGTGGTGATGCCCTGTAGATAGTTGAACAACTGGCTGTGGGCAACACCGACCCCTTTGGGTTGGCCGGTGGACCCTGACGTGAACAGGATGTAAGCAAGATGAGCTGAAGTCGTTGCCGTGCTGGGACTGTGGTTTGGCTCTTTGCCGATCGTGGGTACCCAATCGCGATCGAGACAAACACGTTTGCACTCTTCTAATGGCGATCGCGACAGTTGCCCGCTGGATTGCAGCAGTGAATCCTCAAGCTTGGTTTGAGTCAGCAGTAGTAGAGGTTGAGCAGTGTTGAGCCTGACCGCTAAGGCTGCTGGAGGTAACCCCGGATCGAGAGGAACGTAGGCTCCTCCGGCCTTGAGAACGGCAAGCATTGCGACAATGCAATCGAGGGAGCGATGTAGCCAGATGCCCACCGGAACGTCCGGGCCAACCCCTTGACGCTGCAAGTAATGGGCCAGTTGATTGGCTTTGGCATTTAGTTGGGCGAACGTCAGGCGATTGTCCTCGCAGATCAGAGCGAAGCAATCGGGAGTTCTGGCGACTTGATGTTCGAACAGATGGTGAATGCAATCGCGATCTGGATAGACGGTAACCGTATCGTTGAACTCTTTAAGGAGCTGGTGACGTTCGTTTGCACTCAGCAAAGACAGCCGAGCAATCGGGAGATCGGGAGAGGCGATCGCATGCTGGAGACAACAATAAAATTGCTCTGAGAGGGTGGAGATCGCCTCTGGCGTGCAGGCGGCAGTATCGTAATGGATGCGCAGGTGTAGTTCCGTCGGCGTCTGCTGGCATTCCAACTGCAGACAAAAACGTCTGGAATATACCGATTGAAATTCAATGCTGAGAGAGACCGATCCCCTGACAAAGGGGGCGGGTAGCGAGCTGGCTACAAACCCCAGAGGGCAAAACGTCTGAGAGTTATCTGTGTGGTTCTGGCCCGCAACATCCCCAATAAACGATTCCTGCCATTGGGTGGCGTCTCTACTGGATGCTGCTGTGTGTTGAACGACTGTTCGTAAAGTGTCGTTGGCGGTTAACGGACAGGCAACAGGTAAGCCTTTTTCAAACAGTCCTAGAGCAGTTTCCAGTTCTTCATAACTGCGACCGTCGTTACTGACTGCTATAACGGCAGACGATCCGGTTGTACGCCACATAAATAGTCGCCAAATAGCTAATACGACATCCGCAACAGACACAGATTCAGAACGAGCAATGGATTCCAGAGCTTTAACCGCTGTCGGGTCGAGCACACGATCCGTCGTGCTGGGTTGAAAGGGCTCTCGCGCATCCGGAATGCTGACTGAGTTGGGATACACCTCCAAGCCTTGGGTATTCTGCTGTTGCCAGAACCGTTGCCCGAGCGCGGCGTCTTCACTCTCAAGCAAATCGTTCTGCCATTCCGAAAAGTCTATGTATTGGAAGGGCTCGCTGGTGAAGGCTGGTGAGCCCAGATTGGCGCTATGGAGTTGGCCCAGCTCATCAACGAACAGCGTTATGGATAGCCGATCGCAGCACAGCGCTGGCAGTCGAATAAGCCATTGCTGATGTAAATTGGAACACTGAACTATGGTGAAATCGACCAACGGCAGGCGATCGAGGTGAACAGGAGACTCGCTCAGGGCTTGTAATTCAGCCGTGATTTCAGCCTGTTGCTCAGCTGCAGATAGGTGACTCAGATTGATGATGTGCAACGCCACCGGTTTCTGGGCTGATTCTTGTGCTATCTGTAAGGGAATGTCCATCCCCGGTAATGCGGCAAAGGTTGTGCGCAGAATTTCGTGTCGCTCAACCAGTTGCTGTAGCGCTGCGGTTAGATGCTGGAGATCGATAAATCCGGTTGCTCGTACAGAAGCGATCGCTGCATACACAGATTGAGCATTTTCACTCTGTTGCAACCACAGGTGCTTTTGCTGTGGGGAAAGTTGAAATCCTTGGATCGTGGTGTCTTGGGTTTGCATCAGACCGTTACCTCCCCTTGCTGAATTGCCCCCTTTCGAATTGGCCCAGTTTGAACTGTGTGGCTGTAGGGCTCGTCCATCCCAACTACCACCTGGCGCTCACCAGTAAATGGGCGTCGGCCATGGGCTGCCAGCATGTTGTCGAGCAGTAAAATATCCCCTGCTTGCCAGGAAAATGTCACCGTATGGGTGTCATAGGCGGTGCGGATAGCAGTTAATGCTGTATCCGAAATCGATGTGCCATCACCGAAATAGGTATTGCGGGGCAGTTCGTCCTCAGCCACAACCGAAAGCAAAGATTGTCGGGTTTCTAAAGGTAAATTTGACACGTGGAATAGGTGCGCTTGGTTGAACCACACCCATGCTTTGGTATGGGGATGTTGGGCAACTGCCTGACAGATTTGCCGCGTGCTCAACCGATCGCCAGACCGCCACTCCCACTCAATGCCAGCTTGTTGACAATACTGCTCTACTGCTTCGCGATCGTCCGTTTGAAAGACCGTTTGCCAGGGCAAATCCAGTTGTGGGCTGTAGTTACGCACGTACAACACCTGCTTGCGCGCAAAGGTCTCTCGCACGTCTGGGTCAAGACTGGCCCAAACTCGATGGCTATCCACAATGGGAGTTTCTCCGCCAGTAGCAGCACAGCGCAGACAACTGAACCCAATTCGCATCGGCCAATTGCGCGAGTAGGACATTTCGTTATGCAAGGGTATGGATTCGGATGCCGGATAAGCCGTCGAAGTGTAGATGCGACCTTTGACTGGCGATCGCGGCGTGGAGCGATAGGCATATTCCATCAGCTCTCCCCCCAGAGCCCCGAAAAAGCGTTCTAGCGTCTCGGCCTCTACATTGCGAAAGCCCCGAAACAGCAGCCCACCATGTGTCCAAAGCTGTTCCTGAATCCAAGTGCGATGGTTTGCAGCCCAATCCACCACGTTCAGTCCATCCATTGCTGGACGCACTACCAACGGCAGTGGGGACTCGGCTGAGAGGACATCAGTGGTGACCAGTTGGGTGGAAGAGAGCTGAATCCCTTGCCCACGTTGACGGCGCGATCGCAGCCTTAATTTGGGTTTAGTCGATTTAGGTGTGCCAGATTTAGATGTGGGTGTGGCGTCGTACATTAGCTGTCTTGACCTCCCAATGGGACCGAAATACTGTGGCGAATGACTTTGCGGCGAACTTGGCCCAGTTTTTGGCGACTAGCTTGCTTGAAGCGTTGTTGACTGGAAATTTGGAGGAGCTGCGTTAGTTCTCCAACGCTGAGCTCGGTCATGTTGGAGCCAGCATTATCGGGGCCAGAACTATCGGAGCTAGAACCGTCCAGAACGCGATCGAGCAAAGCTTTGAGATGGTTTGCCAGTTGTCGAACGGTGGCTGGTGTGAGGCGGCAGGAATCGTAAATCAGCTGCAGCGCTAGCTCTTGTTTGGGAACGGCTCGCAACGTGAGGGGATAACCGTTGTCAATCTCGTTGCCCAGTCCCTGCAATGAAAGATTGGCCACCTGCTGCTCAAATGCTGCATCGACTGGGTAGTTTTCAAACACCACAATGGTTTCAAACAGCCTTTGCCCTCGTGGCACATCCCCCCAAGCCTGAATATCGGCGAGTGGGCTGTAGGCATAGCGGTTGAGTTCGAGTTGGGTGGCTTGCAACTGCTGCAGCCAGTTCAAGAGATTGGCATTGGCATCAACCTGTACCCGCACCGGCAATGTGTTGATGAATAGCCCCACCATGGCCTCAACGTCAGGCAAATCTGTGGGCCGACCGGCGATCGTGGCTCCAAAGACGAGGTCTTGCTGACCGCTGCAATGGGCTAACACAATTGACCACAGCCCTTGAATCAGGGTGTTGAGGGTGAGCCGCTGCTGGCGGACGCAGGTTTCGAGTTGGCGACTGTCTTCGGCGTTGAAGGAAATGGTGCATTCTGCATAGTCGCTGCCAGGACTGGGCTTGGTAACGACATCCAAGGATTGCTGCTCCAAAGCAGCGATCGCTAACGGTTGCTGCCAGCCCAAGAGATACTTCCGCCAAAAGGATTTCGCGTCCTCTAAGTTTTGATTTTGCAACCAACCAATGTAGTCCCGATAGGGCGGAGCTACAGGTAACGAGGTTGGTTGGCTAGCGTTACACAGTGCTTCATACGATTGCAGTACGGCTTGCATCACCAACGGTAAAGACCACCCATCCAGCAATAGGTGATGTCGGCTCCAGACAAAGTAATATGTGTTTGGGCCCATATGAATTAACGTCAATCGCATTAGCGGAGGCTGGGCCAGATCGAATCCTCGTTCCCGCTCGGCACGTAAAAATGCATTCAGCCGAGTCCCTTGCTCGGTTGCATCTAACTGTTGCCAATCCAGCTCTGTCCAGGGCAGCGGCACTGTGTGATGGACTGCCTGCAGAGGCCGATCTAACTCCTGCCACAGAAACGCCGTACGCAAGACGTCATACCGCTGAATAACCTGTGCCCACCCCTGCTTGAACCCATCGATATTCAGAGCTCCCGTCAGCTTGCAACTCATTTGGTCGAAGTACAGGCCAGCTTCGGGGGAGTAGAGGGTGTGGAACAACATGCCCTCTTGTACTGGAGATAGAGGATACAGATCGGCGATCGCTCGACTCTGACCGAACAGTTTAGTGAGTTCTGCTGGTTCGACTGTGGCGAGGGGGAAGTCCGAGGGGGTATAGCCGCCAGCATTTGGACTTTGGCAATGGGTGGCTAGGTTTTGAAGGGATTGAACAAGCTGTTGGGCTAGCTGAGTGATAGTGTCTTGCCGATGTAATTGAGGGCTGTAGTACCAGTCAAAGCAGAGACAGTTGTCTTGAAGCTGAGCCACGATCGCCAGTTTCTCAGGACTAGTGTGAGAGGTACCCAGATCGACTGTGTTTTGGAGATTGGGGATTGAGTTGGAGTTTAGTTGCCAACCAGTCTTGCTGAGTTTCTTCGTACTAAGTGGCTGGAGATAAGTCAGAGATAGCTCCGCTTGAGGGAGAGCCTGCAGTATTGACTGCACGTCGCGATCGCTATTTAGGTAACGCAGTACTCCAAAGCCAATGCCGTCGTTTGGGACAGCGCGTACGGCTTCTTTAACGGTTTTAAGCGCTTCTCCTGGAGATTTCCGCTGGGAGTCATGCAGAAGTAAGGGGAACGAACTGGTGAAGTTTCCAATGGTTCGAGAAACATCAACTTTGGGATTGAAAGCACCCCGAGCATCTCCATCGACGTTGATGAGTACGGAAGCTCCAGAGTGACCAACGGTCTCGACGAGTGCAGCAAGAATCCCATCGCAGATATCCGCGTTATACAAAGACGGTAGGGCATCCAAGAGAATGCCAGTTTTCTCTGCCTCAAGGCGGATAGTGACTCGCTCAGTTTTGGCAATTGGTTCGGGCTTGGAAACCTGCTCTGAGGTAGACTCCGAGAAATCGGTTGGAAGGTTGACTATCCCTACAGAACCAATCGAGCTCCAGTAATCATTGAGTTCGGTGAGCAAGCGCGATGAACGGGCATTGTCTTGCAGTTGTTTGCCCCACGTTTTAATCGAAGACGTTTTTGCTGGCAGATCAATGTCCTGCCCCTGCTCCAAATGGCGGTAAATCGTAGCCAGATCGGTCAGTAATAGATCCCAAGACATTTCATCAATGGCCATAGGGTGGCCACAAACGAAGAGTTGCGAAGAATTTTGGTTGTTGTCGAAAAAGACAGCTTGGACGAGCGAGCTTTGTTCTAGATTTAAGCGATGGATCGCTTGCACCATCTCTTGTTGCCTAACGGCTTCTCGAGCGGCAAGGTCTATGGCTGACAGAGCAACAGTGCTTAGCAGAGGAAGAGACTGAGGAGGGGAGATCTCCGCCTCCCATCCCGTTTCGGTTGAAGTGAATTGCAATCGCAATCCGTCGTGGTGGGCATGCAAATGCTCAAAAGCCGATTGCAGCAAACTGAGCTGGCATCTGGCAGGAAGCTCAATCGTTGCCCACCGAACATGGTGATTTCCAGTCGCCCCTCGCGCCTCAGATTGCGCCCCTCGCTCACTAGATTGCAATCGATAGTGAGATAAGAACTCATGCTGTAAGGGCGTCAGGGACACCGGACCGACGGCTGGTTCTTGCTGTGCTGACGAGTTGAGTGTGAACGTGGCAACAGCAGCTAAAGTCTCAATGGTTTGATTCTGAAATAACTGTTTGGGGGTTAGGTGTAGGCCAGCTTGTTTGGCTTTAGCCACAGCCTGCATAGCCACAATTGAATCTCCCCCCAACTCGAAGAAATTGTCGTGAATGCCGATACGCTCTTGATTGAGAACTTCAGCCCAAATATCGCTAAGAATTTGCTGGGCTGGAGTTTGGGGTGGCCCATATGCAATTGCAGAATCTGAATTCTCACCTGGAGCGGGAAGTGCTTTGCGATCGACTTTGCCATTAGGAGTAAGCGGGAATGTCTCCAATACCACAAATGCATGGGGCATCATGTAGGCCGGTAGCTTCGCTTGAAGATGTTGACGCCACAGCTTCGACTTATTGCTGGCATCTAAATTCTGGGGTTCTGCATCGCCAGGAATGGCATAGGCTACCAGTCGTTTTTGTCCTGCACTGTCGTCACGCACGACTACAACAGCAGCTTTGGCATCAGGAGCATTCAACAAACAAGACTCGATTTCCCCTAATTCGATGCGGAATCCGCGCAATTTAACTTGATTGTCGATACGTCCCAAGAACTCCAAACTGCCATCGCGACGGTACCTGACGAGATCGCCGGTTTTGTAGAGCCTCGCCCCCGGTTGTTGGCTAAATGGATCGGGACAGAACCGTTCTGCAGTCAGGGCCGATCGCTTGAAATAGCCTCGAGCCAAGCCTTCACCACCCACGTGCAATTCACCGGGAACATTGGTGGGCACCAACTGAGCCTGTCGATCGAGAACGTAGAGCTGGGTATTTGCGATCGCCTGACCGAGTGTCACTGAAGTATCGGCGGAAGTAATCTGTTTCGCTGCAGTCCAAACGGTCGCTTCTGTCGGGCCGTAGAGATTCCAAAGTTCACCACAAGACTGACTCAGAGCCCGAGCAAGAGGCCAGGGTAATGCTTCTCCTCCACACAAGACTTTCAGATTGGCCTTGCCTGCCCACCCTGAATCCAGCAGCATCTGCCAAGTAACGGGCGTAGCCTGCATGACAGTGGCTCCACTCGTTTCAATTAGCTCGGATAATTGCGTCGCATCGGCAGCCACCTCCCGACTGGCGATCGCGACGGTGGCCCCCGTTGTTAGGGGTAGGAATAGCTCTAAGACCGCGATATCGAATGACACGGTGGTCACAGACAGCAGCACATCGCTGGACTCTAGCCCTGGCGAACGGCCCATTGCGGCAATAAAGTTAACGACTGCAGCATGGGAGATTTGCACTCCTTTGGGTTTTCCGGTGGAACCGGAGGTGTAGATCTGATAGGCCAACTGCTGAGGATGTACGGCAGGTAAGTGCACCTTTTCAGGTGTGGTACTCAAAAACTCAGCATTGAAAGAGTCGGCTGGACCCGGAGGGTTGTTTTCTCCATCCAGCAACAGCACCCGCGCTTCGTGTTCGGGTAGATCTGACTGCAGATGATTCAGGGTGACGATTACAGGTGCCCCGGAGTCTTTCAGCATGAGCGCGATGCGTTCGGCGGGATAGGCCAAATCGATCGGAACATAAGCGGCACCAGCTTTGAGAATCGCCAACATGCCAATCGGCATATGGATCGAGCGATCGGTGCACAACCCAACAAAATCTTCGTGACCCACCCCAAAATGGCGCAATTGGATGGCTAAGCGATCGGCCCGTTCATTCAGTTCTCGATAGGTTAGCGATTGAGTACCATCCTGAACGGCGATCGCTGCGGGAGTCTGCTGTGCTTGTTGTTCCACCCATTGATGCAGGCACATCTCTTGATTCACACCCAGTGCAGGAGCTTGGCTGAGGCGCAGAATATCGGCGATGTCTGAATCGGGCAGTAGTTTTAGTTGTGAGAGACGCTGGGCAGGTTTGGTCGAGATCTCGGTGAGTAAGATTTGAAAGTAGCTGGCCAGAGCGGCGATGGTGGCTTCGTCGAATAGATCGGTGCTGTATTCGAAGACGCAGGTAAGATGGCCGTCAATTTCGGCCATATCCAAGCTCAAATCGACACGAGAGGTGCTGTGACTGACCGAAATGGGATGTAGTTCAAGACCCGCCAGATCGAACGACTGCTGCATCGGGGTCTGATGCAGGGCAAACCACACTTGAAACAGAGGATTGCGGCTTAGATCGCGATCGGGCTGCAGAGTTTTCACCAATACATCAAATGGAAGCTCTTGGTGAGAGAGGCCCGCAATGGTGGTTTGGCTCACCTGTTGTAGCAACGTGCTAAATGATGCACCGTCGTCCAGTTGCGATCGCAATAGGACAGTATTGGCGAAGAACCCAATCGCTGACTTTAGCTGAGGGCGATCGCGGTTCACCATTGCCGTCCCAATCGTGATGTCTTCTTGCCCCGTGTAGCGATAGAGCAAGGTTTTGAACGCGGCCAGTAAGGTAACAAATAAGGTGCAATTTTGGGATTTACTGAGGGCTTTCAGCGCTTGATGTAACTCGTCTGGCAAACCGAGTTTGTATTTAGCTCCAGCAAACGATTGCACTGCCGGACGAGGACGATCTGTGGGTAGTTGCAACGCGGGCCGCTCCCCCGCCATTTGCTGTTTCCAATACTCTAGGTGTTCGGCAAAGCGTTCCCCTTGCAACCACTGTCGTTGCCAAATGCTGTAATCGGCATATTGGATAGGTAGCTCGGGCAGTTGAATGGAAGCTCCGCTGGAGATCGCGGTGTAAACGTGATGAAACTCCTGTAGCAGAACGCCCATCGACCAGCCATCCGCCAGGATGTGATGGACTATCACCAGCAGAATGTACTGCTTTGACCCTAATTCGAGCACCGCTGCGCGAATGGGAGGCTGGCAGTCAAGCTGAAATGGTCGCTGCGTAAACTCTGCAGTGAGGTTGGCGATCGCCGCTGATTGATCGGAATCGGGATTGGTTGCAAGATTAATGACTTCAAACGGAATATCGGTCTCGGAGGCGATCGCTTGGGCTGGTGTTCCGTCAGCCGACTCGACAAAATACGTCCGCAACACTTCGTGGCGGCGAGCAATCGCCATCAGGCTATCCCGCACAGTTGTAATGTTGAGATCGCCCGTAATTTCAATGGCGATGGGGGTGTTGTAGGACGCGCTACCGGGCTGCAACTTATCCAAAAACCACAACCGTTGTTGGTTAAAGGACAGTGGAATTGCATCGGGGCGGGGTTGTTGAGGCTGAATCTGTCGCTGCAGCGCTTGCTCCGAAGGCTTGGCCGACTGCAGCCGTTGCATCAGGAGCTGACGCTTTTCTGGCGATAAATTTGCAAGTCGGGCCGCAAGGCTCATGGGGGCAATCTCCGGTCAGTTCAAAATAAAAATCAGGTCAGTTAGAAGAAATTGTGTGGGCTTGTGAAAGAGGCCATTAAGAGGCCACTGGCGTCGCTATGTCTGACTCAGCAAAGCGTCCACCTCCTCGTCTGTTAATCCTTCAATTTCATTCAGGGCAGCAGCCATCGTGTCTTCATCCACCTGTTGAGAGATGGCAGCCAAGATGGTTTCTGCCGATTTCGCCACTGTGGGTGATTCGAAAAAGCTTTGATAGGACAGATCCAGCTCGAAGGTTTTACACACCTGCGATACGAGCATGGTGGCGCTGAGAGAATCCCCCCCCAACTCGAAAAAGCCATCGTGAATCCCAATGGGGGAAACTCCCAATGCCTGTTCCCACACCTGCACTAACGTTGCTTCCACATCGTTTCGTGGAGCCACATAGTCTCCTAAACCATTGGGTCGCGATTGCATCGCCCCTCGCGATTTAGACTGCTGGGCAGCGATCGCAGCGGTCGTCCGCTCAATCAACGCTGGAAAATCTTGAGTGGACACAACCATGTGAGGCAGCCCAGCGGCCAAGCAGTGATCGAACGCTTCAACTCCTCCTGCAGCAGTCATTCCAGCCTGCAAGCGTTGCAGGACAGTCCCTGCTGCGGATAACCCCTCAGTTCGGGAGACCTCTAGATTCCAAATATCCCAGTTAACGGATTGCACAACAGAGAAACGGCCATTGCTGCGACTGTTGGCCAACGCATCCAGAACGGCATTGGCTGCCGTGTAGTTCGCCAATTCCCATCCACCTAAGTAGGACGCGTGAGAAGAGAACAGCAGCAGGAAGTCCAACTCGGGTTTGGGTAAGAGGCGATCGAGGATAAGTGCTCCCAACGCCTTTGGCCCCAAGGCTGCCAAAGCCTGCTCAGCCTGCACATCTTGAATATTAAATTTCTGGGAGGATTGAGCGGCGTGAATGGCACCGTGAATGGGGCCAAATCGGTCGGTTGTTTCAGCGATCGCCTTGGCCATTTGTTTGGTGTCGGTGACGTCAGCCTGCAGAACCGCAACAGTTGAGCCTTGTTCTTGACAGGCTTGCAGTCGGCGAATGATGGCACTGGTGGAATCATTCGCATCGTGCGTTTGTAGCCATTGCTGCCAGTCTGCCTCTGCAGGGAATTCCGAACGTCTGACAAACACCACATTGGCTTGCACCTGTTCGGCCAGATGCTCCGCTAGCAGAAGACCCACCTTTCCGAGTCCCCCCACCAGTAGATAGGTGCCTCCTTGGCGCAGCCGAACCGGTTTCTGCTCTGCTGCTTCCAACTGAATTGGTTCAAATGTAGGAATCCAGCGGTGATAACCCCGGTAAGCGATCGCTGGTTCGTCTGGTGTTTCCATTAACTCGGCGAGCAAGGCATCGGCAATGCTGTTGAATTGCTGACTAACTGAGGCAGAACCAATGTCAATATGTCGAGCTTTGACCTGGGTATATTCCTGATTGATGACTCGGCATAACCCAATCGCTGTTGCCTTAGCAGGATTAATATCCTCATCGCCAGACACTTTCTGGCTATTGTTGGCAACTACCGATAGTTCGATCGGGCGATCGCCACTCACCCCAGTCAGAGCTTGTAGGAGCAAGCTGACGCTGAGATAGCCCTGTTCTTGAGTGCCGGTGAAGGTTTCTAGCTGTGAAGGTCCTTTGACCGGTACCGTTACCCCCCAAGCATGGACAATCGTGTCGGGCATCAATTGTCGTTCGCTCAGAGCAGCTACCAGCGCCTCGTAATCAGAGATTTGGCTGGGATTGACCGTGACTGACACTTGGCCTGAATTAGCTGTTGAAATATCAAAGGTGTCTCCAATCTGAACCGTTACAACAGTCTGGCCAGTAGCTTCCAGTTGCTGTTGAATGTGGCTGGAAAGACCGACCGTATTTGCGAACAGTAACCAACAGTCTGCCGTTTGCTTGGATGTTGATGAAGAGGGCAACAGAGCCCGCTTCCATGTAGGCAGATAAAACCATTCCGCTATATCAGTTCGCTTATCTCTTGCAGATCCTGGGGGATGAACTTTACCGTTTTGACTAAAGCGTGAACCAGCAAAAGCGGGATCGCGATCGCTCACCTCAACCCAGTAGCGTTGACGCTCAAATGGATAGGTTGGTAGCAATACACGATGACGAGTTTCGTGCTTGTAAAAGGTGTTCCAATCAATGGAAACTCCCGCTAGCCACAGTTGCCCCAGCGCTGCTAGTAAACACTCCACATCCTCGACCTTCTCGTCGCGAGGGTGGCGCATAGAGGTGATGATGTTTGTTCCATCGCTGGCTTGCTGTTTAGCCAGAGTGCTCAGTGTACGGCCTGGTCCTACTTCTAGTAACAGGCGATCTCCATCGGCCATCAATGCCGTTACACCATCAGCAAACCGCACGGTTTGTCGGAGGTGCTGTCCCCAGTAGGCGGGGTCGGTCGCTTGCTCCTCTAGAATCCAAGTTCCCGTCACGTTGGACAAAAACGGAATAGTCGGAGGGTGATGTTCAATATTGGCCACCAGCTCGACAAATTCTGGAACAGCCCCTGCCATAGCTTGGGTGTGAAATGCGTGGGATGTACTCAGACGACGACCCGCTATCCCTTGTTGCTGCAGCGACTGCTCGAATGTTGCGATCGCGTCCGAGCTGCCAGCCACCACACATGAATTGGGAGCGTTGACGGCGGCCAATTCTACATCAGAGGGCAACAGCGATTGGACTTGTTCAACAGCAAGAGGAAGAGCCAACATTGCCCCCTCCGGCTGCTGCTGCATCAACAATCCCCGAGCCGCTACCAGCTTGAGGGCATCCTCTAAGCTCCACACTCCGGCCAAACAAGCCGCTACATATTCGCCAATGCTGTGTCCCAAAAGTGCCTGCGGCTGAATCCCCCAACTGATCCAAAGCTGTGCCAGGGCATATTCGATGACAAACAGAGCGGGTTGAGCGATTGAGGTTTGCTGCAGAATGTCAGCCAGTGCATCTGAGTCTTTGGCACAACTAATGGTCTCTGAGAAGAGAAAGGACTTTAGCTCAAAGCCCAGTAGAGGGGTCAATAGCTCACAGCAGTGCTGACAGGTATCTCTAAACAGAGGCTCCTGTTCGAACAACTGCCGACCCATATTGACGTATTGACTACCTTGGCCAGGGAAGAGGAAGGCGATCGCCGGATTGTCCCGCTCGCACACAGTGGTCCACTCGCGAGCCCCCCCGTCTTGGGCAAGTACATTCACCCCTTCGGCAGAATCTCGACAGAGCATGATGCGGCGGTGCTCCCAATCCCGTCTGCCCACCTTCAGGGTGTAGGCGATGTCCGCAAGGGATTGCGTGGAATGGTCGGCTAAATGCTGGTTCAGATTGTGGCTGGATTGGTCGAGGGCCGTTGCCGTTTGAGCCGAGAGTGTCAACAACTGCCAACCACGAGAGGGGCCTGATGGCGCTAGCTCGGGAGCCTGCTCCAACACTGCGTGAACGTTGGTCCCCCCAATCCCGAAGGAACTCACTCCTGCTCGCCGAGGATTTTCCTGTTTAGGCCAGTCTTTTAAGCAATCGGCGACGAAAAATGGACTCTTGGCAAAGTCAATTTGAGGGTTGGGCTGCTTGAAATTAACGCTGGGGGGGATTTGTCGATGCTGCAGAGCCAGCACCGCTTCGATCAATCCGGCCACTCCTGCCGCTGCATCTAGGTGACCAATATTGGCTTTCACTGACCCCAAGGCACAGAACCCTGTGCTCTCGGTTCCAGTACGGAACGCTTGGGTGAGGGCCGCGACTTCGATCGGGTCTCCCAGAGCAGTCCCGGTCCCGTGGGTTTCCACATAGCCAATCGTGTCGGGGGCAATATCTGCTAGCGATAAGGCCTCGGCGATCACTTCCGCTTGACCGTCCACACTAGGGGCCGCAAACCCCACTTTGACCGCGCCGTCATTATTCATGGCCGAGGCGCGAATGACTGCTAATACGCGATCGCCATCTTCCACAGCCTCTTCCAAGCGTTTGAGCACCACAACCCCAACACCGCTGCCTGGAATGGTGCCGCGAGCACCAGCATCAAAGGGGCGACAGTGACCATCTGGAGACAGCACTCCACCATCCTGATGCAGATATCCAGCCTTTTGCGGAACTTGGATCGAAGCCCCGCCCGCCAGCACCATGTCGCTTTGGTATGACAGCAAGCTTTGACAAGCTAAATGAATAGCAACCAACGATGTGGAGCAAGCGGTTTGCACGTCCACACTGGGGCCTGTCAAGTTGAGCTTGTAGGACACCCGCGTAGTCAAAAAATCTTTTTCGCTGCCCAATCCGGCCAGGCGAATACCGTCTTGGATACTTCCTACCGACTGAATGAACCCAGGATTGAGATAGAGATTATTGAGGGCATAGCTACTACTGCTAACCCCAGCAAACAACCCAATCCGACCGGAAAAAGCATTGGAATCGTAGCCAGCTCGCTCTAGAGCCTCCCAGGCACATTCCAAAAACAACCGATGTTGAGGATCGGCGATCGCAGCTTCGCGGGGGGTAAAGTCAAAGAACTCGGTGTCGAACCGATCGACTTCATCCAAAACAGCACGAGCTTTAACGTAGTTGGGGGTGGTCACTAGATCGGCATCAACCCCTGCATCTAGTAATTCACGATCGCTAAATGTTGCGACCGATTCCACACCGTTTTGCAGATTTTGCCAAAACTGTTCGATAGACGCTGCACCAGGAAATCGACCTGTCATGCCAACAATGGCGACCGCGTCAGCTGGGAGCGAATTAGGCGCTGTAAAGGCCTCTTGCTGGCTAGATGCCTGCTGATTAGAGGACACCATGTCTGAAACAAATTCGTTAGGGTTACGCACGGTTCTGCCTCCTCGCCTGCTGGCGGCGTCTCTGGGAGAGTGCCTGTTTCTGCTTGCGGGCGCGATCGTCGGCCCGAAACGCTAAGTCCTCGACGCTTTGACCACCAGAGATGCGCTCGGCTAACCGCCGTACGGTGGAGTATTGGAACAAATCCACCAGCATTAATTCACTGCTGCCGTCGCTCTGCTCTTCTTGCTCCAATGCCTGTCGCAGCCGGCTGTGCACCTGCACCAACAGCAGCGAATGCCCTCCCAGATCGAAGAAGTTGTCATGCAAGCCAACCCGATCGACCCCCAGCACCTGCTGCCAAATTTCGGCAATCGTGCGTTCTAGGGCCGTGGTGGGCTGCACGTACGCCGTCTCCAGTTGAGAGCGATCGCGGCAAAGAGCCGGTAGTGCCTGGCGATCGAGCTTGCCGCTGGAGGTGAACGGCATAGTCTCCAACCTGACAAAATGGCTGGGCTGCATGTACTGCGGCAGCTTTGTCTGCAACAGGGTTCGTAATTGGTTGGGCTGCAGTTGGCTGGGGCCAGAGGACGCTTGGCTACTAGAGGTGTAGTAAGCCACCAAATAGGATGGTTGAGACTGGTCTTGACGCAGCAGCACAGCAGCCTCTTGCACATCCGGCAAAGATGTCAGCGCTGCTTCAATGTCCGCTAACTCAATGCGGAACCCGCGCCATTTCACCTGCCGATCGCGCCGTCCGATAAATTCAATTTGTCCATCACTGCGATAGCGGGCAATGTCACCGGTACGGTACAGCCGATCGCCGAAGGTCTCGCTAAACGGATTGGGTACAAATGCATCAGCGGTCAGGTCTGGCCGATTGAGATATCCCCTTGCCAGTCCCTGCCCTGCAATATATAAGTCCCCCGGAACGCCTACCGGAACAGGATGGAAGTGGCGATCGAGAATGTATGCTCTGGCATTATTCAACGGAGAGCCAATCGGAATGCCAGAACTCTCCTCATTACTAGTCTCGTTCTCAACAAGTAAGGATGAATCTGGACAGGCGTAAGCCGTAGCCACCACCGTGGCCTCCGTGGGGCCGTACGTATTAATTAGGTGGGGAAGCGATGAGTGTGAATGGCGATCGCAAAGCTCCTGCCATTGCTGAAAACTAGATGCTGTTGCCCGTTCGCCACCGATGATGACCAGGCGTAGAGAAGAAGGCAACTTCAGTGAATTGTCAGTTACCGAACTGTTCGCTAGAGCCCGCACCATTTCCTGCCAGTAGGCCGTAGGCAAGTCCAGCACTGTTAGCTGCCAATCCTGGCAAGCACTGACAAATGCAGTAGGACTGACCAGCATGTCGTCAGATCGCAGATAAAGCGTTGCTCCTACCGCCAGACAGGGGAAGATTTCTTCAACAGCCGCATCAAAACTGACGGAGGCAAACTGCAGAATACGATCGCTGGAGCTCAAGTCGTAGCGAGCAATGGCGGCTTCACTAAAGCTGGCCAAAGAGCGATGGGAGATACCTACCCCCTTCGGTCGTCCGCTCGACCCTGATGTGTAGATGACGTAGGCCAAACTGTCAGGGTGATCCTGCCTGTTGAGATTAGTGGTGGGCTCGTTCGCAATCGTCCCCCACCCAGAATCCAGAGAGATGAGCTGGATAGCCTCAGCCATGACCCGCTGTTTCAAAGGCTCTTGAGTCAGAACCCATTCCAAAGCAGAGTCTTCAACAATGTCGCGCAAGCGCCGATCGGGATAGGTAGGGTCGAGGGGGACGTAGGCTGCGCCTGCTTTCAAGATGCCAAGCAAGCCAACCAAGACATCGAGCGATCGCTGACAGCAGATGCCCACTCGCGTTTCCGCACCAACCCCTTGTGCGCTCAGGTGCCATGCCAACTGATTGGCCTTGGCATTCAACTGCGAGTAAGTCAGAGATTGTTGCCCAGCCACCACAGCGATCGCGTCAGGTCTGCTCGTGGCGCGAGCTTCAAACATCGCTGTTATGGAATTCGTTGGCTTGAGAGCTAATTTGCTGGGATTAAAGTCCCGCACTAGATGCTGACGATCTTGCTGAGGCAATAACAGTAACTGCGAAATGGGGCAAAGACGATCTCGCAACACCCCTTGCACTATCTGTAAGAAATGAGCGCTCGCCAATTTCCCAAGGGAGTTATCGAACACATCAGCATGCAGGTCAAAGTCCAATGCAAAGGCACCGGAGTTAGTGAAATCGCGAATTTGGACTGCAATGCTATCGGTGCCACAACCGGAGTGAACCCAGGTGGGCTCTAGCGGCAGTGTCCCCAACTTGATAAAGCGTTCGGTATGAAAATTAAGAATGGCATCGTAGATCGGTTGCTGGGCCGAATTGCGCAAGGGGAACTGACCGTGGCGCATGGCCTCGAATACCAGCCCGGATATCCGCTTGGCAAGATCGATAACGGACTCTGACGGATTGATATCAACCTGCAGGGGCACCACTTGCATGAACGGGCCAATTGCCGTTTTGAGCTTACGCTTGCGGCGATTGTGGAGTGGAATCCCAATCGTGATGCGATTGTTGTTGCCGATGCGATAGAGATGCGCCGCATACAGAGCCAAGAACAAGTGCAATAGCGCCGCATCTTCAGTGTGGTTGCTTGCTGTTTGGCTATCTGCTCTCTGGTTATCTAAAGCCATGTCGGCCGCCAGCAATTTCAGAGCATCTGAGAGAGGGCGATCGAGGGAGCTGGTGTTGCGTTTGGTGCGAACAGTCGTTTTGTGGGAGGAACGGCCAAAGTAGGATGCCGTTTCGGTAGAAGAGAGCGATTGCTCCCAATACTGCTGTGCTTTTTGATAGCGAGCTGACTGACGGTAAGACCGTTCTTGCTCTCGGTAGTCTTCGAATTGAGGGCTGGCTATTGTCTCGGGCAACCGGTCTTGAAGGGCAAGCTCGTACAAGTCCGATAGCTGCTCAAGCAGCATTGATAGAGACACGCCATCGGCTGCAATCTGATGCACGTTGACAAACAGCGTCCATTTTTCGTCCGAGTGTTTGAGTAGAGCACCGTCGATAGGGCTAAGGCTGAGATCGAACGGCTGACGAGTGCGGCGCTCTATCCAATCAGCGATCGAGCCATTGTGTTCGCTTTCCACAAAGTCCAAGACTTCAAGCTGACACGGAGAAGTCTCTGCAACCTGCTGACAAGGCAAACTGCCATCTGAGGTGATTGTCAAACACAATGCGTCGTTGGACCGCAACAGTGTTTGCCATGCGGCCTGCAGGTGAGGGGGAGACACAGCTCCGTCTATCTCAAACCCAAGCGCGTTGTTATAGAGGGGATCGTCGGGATGTAGCTGTTGTCCCAACCACACCAGCAATTGGTTCGCCGTTAAGTTTGTTTGCTCGAGTAGTTGCTCGAACTGAGCTTGAGGATCGCTGAGGGGGGCTGACTCGTTCGCAACATCAACTTGACGTTCGATTGGCCTAGGACGGAATTGAGACAAATCGAACACAGACAGTATCTCGGAGATTGGCCGATCGCTGTGCTGTGTAACCGCCTGCAGCAGCTGTTGATAGAGGGAAATAATACCCGCAACAGTGGACGGCTCGAATAAATCGGTGTTGTACTCTATAACGCCATTCAGGCTGCTGTTAGCATTGCCATCGACATCGTCGAGTAGGACGGTTAGATCCACTTTGGCGGTAGCGGTCTCGATATCGGCCAGGCTGACCGTTAAGCCCGGTAACTCTAATAACGTCGAAGCGGCGTTTTGGAGGGCAAACGCTGCTTGAACGAGGGGTGCACGACTCAAATCTCGCTGGAACGGCAGAGCCTCAACCAATTTCTCAAACGGCAGATCTTGATGGCTGTAGGCTCCCAAGCAACTGTCTTTTACCCGTGCCAGTAGCTGCTCGAATGTAGGGTCACCAGACAGATCCGCAGGCAGGACTAATGTATTGACGAAAAATCCCACCAACCCTTCAATCTCGGGACGATTGCGATTGGCAATCGGAGACCCTAACAGGAATTTCTCTTGTTGAGCGTAGGCATAGATTGTTAGCTGGAACCCGGCCAACAGCGTCATAAACAGCGTGGCATCAGCAGTTCCGGCCAACTGTAGCAACGAGTCGGTCAGTTCGGCTTCGATGGCAATCGGTGCTTTGGCTCCGTTGAAGGTTTGTACGGATGGACGAGGGCGATCGGTGGGTAGCTCCAGGATGTCTGGACTATCGTTCAGCTGCTCTTGCCAGTAAGTCAGCAGGTCTTGCAAGACCTTTCCCTGCAAATGCTGACGCTGCCAAATTGCAAAGTCCGCATATTGAATCGGTAATTCTGGCAGCGGAGAAGGTTGACCGGCACTGAACGCACGATACAGAGCCGCCAGTTCTTGCACCAATACTCCTGCCGACCAGCCATCCGAGACGATGTGGTGCATGGTGACTGAGAGCATATGCTTCTGTTCTGCCAGCGCCACCAATGCCACTCGCAACAGCGGATCGCTAGAGATATCAAACGGGCGTTGTGCCTCTGTTCTCAACCATTGCTGAACTCGCTCGCCCTGCTCGGCTATCGGGACATCCTGAAAATCGATCTCTGTAATAGTGAGCGAGATGTCATCCGAGATGGTCTGTACGGGAGTGCCATCATCTTCTCGAATGTTCGTGCGCAAGGTTTCGTGACGACGAACAATTTCGCTTAAGCTGCGCCGCAACGCTTCTACATCCAGCTGCCCATCGAGAGTGACGACAGCAGGCATGTTGTAAATGGGGCTATCCGGCATGAGCTGCCTAACAAACCACAACCGCTGTTGGGAAAATGACAGTGGAATACGGTTTGGCCGCTGAACTGGCTGAATAGCTGATGACTGAGTTTGTCCCGAATCGACTTGCTCTCGATCGACAATAACTGCCAATTGAGCCACCGTCGTGGCCTCAAACAGAGCGCGCAATGGTACTTGCACCTGCAAGTCTTGTTGTAGACGAGACATCACTTGCGTCGCCAACAAGGAATGTCCACCCAAATCAAAGAAGTTATCAGTGGAGCCCACACGATCGTGTCCTAGCAATTCCCCCCAAATAGCCGCGATCGCAATCTCCGTCGGAGTGGATAGAGGCACATAGTCGGCAGTCTGTCTGGCAGCATCTGGGTCGGGCAGCGCACGGCGATCCACCTTGCCATTCGGAGTTAAGGGAAACTCGTCTACGACAACATATGCTGTCGGTACCATGTAATCAGGCAGCAGCTCTTGCAGATACCCCCTCACCTGGGGCACCAATTCCGCAGAGCGCTTGGCTTGCAGCGGGTTATTTGTGAGTGCTTGCAGTGGTTGAGTAACGGTTTCGGCTACTGGGAGTTCAACAAAGGGTAGATTCTCGGCCTGACGATGACACAAGATGGCGTCAAAACTGCCATCGACTTGTTCATTCAACCAACTGAATTGAACGGTGTAATCGAACCGGTGAGCTAAATCCCAGATCTGCTGCGGATCGATCGCCTCCAAAAGCTGCTGTTTCAGAACAGTTCTCAACTCCCCTGCCGTTTCCGGAGCTTGCTCAGACGCGAGCTGGTCGATCGCCATCTGGATTCCACGGGTACGGCTATTCGGGATATGACTTAACGCAATAAAATCGGGTCGAGAATGCTCCAAAGTATGGCCGAGCATTTCTAACGTAAGTGCTTTGGAGCGCCAATCCTGCCAGGTAACAGTTTCAAACGTTTCGGTAGAAGGCGCTTCACCAACGGTAAGGACAACATCGTAGCGGTATTGAGTCAGCTCGTTGGTGTGTTCACCCAGCTTCGGCTGAATACGAATGTCAGAAATGCGCGGAAATTTGGTCTGTAGAGCCTTGAAAAAGGTTGGTCGCACCAGCAACTCATTTTCCCTGGCCATTTCATCCTGAATACGACTCTGAAGCTGGGAAATCGACAGATCGCTCTCGGCTCGATGTAGAGCCATGGTGGTATGGAACGATTCAAGCAGAGCCAGGTTTCGCACATCCCCAATAAACAGCGATCCTCCCGGTGCTAGCGCATCAATAGCGCCGGAGATCGCTGCTAGCAAGTAATCGGCACTGGGGAAATACTGGATGACGGAATTAATGATGACCGTATCGAAAGCGACCTTGGGAATGCCTGCAAACTCGTCAGCTTGACGCTGTTCTAGCGTGATTTCCGGTAGCTGGAGATTGGCGGTCTCCAGATGCTCGAGGATTGAGTTGAGCGCTACGGCTGAAAAATCGGTCGCCCAGTACTGCTTGCATTGAGGAGCCACTTGGAATAGGAGTAGCCCGGTTCCGCAGCCCAGTTCCAAGACCCGTTGTGGCTTCAGATCGAGGATGCGATCGACGGTGTTGTCCACCCATTCACGCATTGCCGCTGCGGGCAACGGTAATCCTGTATAGCTGCTATTCCAACCAGTAATGTTAAAGGTTCCGTCTTGGGCTTCAGGCGTTTGAGCATAGGTGTCGTCGTAAAGTTGTTGCCAAGAGTTGACTTGCTCGGTTTGTGACCCTGAAGAATCATCTAACGTCGTACCGTTAATGTTTCTGGCAGAACCATTATTAGCAGCTAGACGATCGCTCGACCGAAGATAGGCAACCAATTGAGCATCGCCAGCTTGCCGTTCTTTCGCCAGCACAAATGCTTCGCCAACGGCAGGGTGCTGGGACAGTATCGCCTCGACTTCCCCTGGCTCGATTCGGAACCCTCTCAGTTTGACTTGAGCATCCATGCGTCCGAGGAATTCCAGGCTACCGTCTGGTCTCAAGCGCACGCGATCGCCAGTGCGATACAGCCGCTGACCGGGAACGTCGCTAAATGGATCGGGGATAAAGCGCTCTGCTGTTTTTACTGGTTGATAGAGATATCCTCTGGCCACACTGGCACCAGCAATAAACAGTTCTCCCGGTACGCCAACAGGTACCGGCTGCATAGTGACGTCGAGAACATAAACTCTGACATTGTCGATGGCTCGACCGATCGAAGGCGCGATCGCGGTACCGGCTTCGGTATCAGCGTGAGAGTCAACAGCCGTCCAAGTGGCAACCACCGTATTTTCAGTCGGCCCGTAATGATTGGTTAGCTGGCAGGTCATCTCCTGGCAGGGACGACGAGTGAGCTTGTCTCCTCCCGTCAACAACCCCCTCAAGGACATGGATTGAGGCCAGTCCTCAACCAACACAGCTTCGGCCAGTGGAGTTGGCAAAAATGCAAGGGAAATGTTTTCTCGATCCAGCCAATGCACCAATGTGCTGGGGGACAAACGAGTATCATCTGCAGGCAGGTGCAGACTGGCTCCTGCAGCTAAATAGGGCCAAATTTCCCACACAGATGCATCGAACGCCGGACCGGCCAATTGCGAGGCGCGATCGTCAGAGGTGACGTTGTAAACCCGCTGGTGCCAATGCACTAGGTTCAGCAAACTGGCGTGGGTGACGCTCACCCCTTTAGGAGTTCCAGTGGAACCTGACGTGTAAATGATGTAGGCCAGATTTTGGCTTGTGACCGTTGTGTCAGAAGTGTCACTTGGATAGGTGTCAATACTGTCGCGATCGCGATCGAGATACACCCGCTCAACATTCGAAAGGTCAAGTTGCTGCAACAGCGGCATCTCTGTCAGCACGAGACTGACTCTGGCATCCTTCAACATGTAGGCCAATCGCCGATCGGGATACGCCGGATCGAGGGGTAGATAAGCTCCCCCCGCTTTTAGGACTGCCAGCAAGGCGATCGCCATATCGACCGAACGGTTCAGACAGACACCAACAGGAGTTTCGGGGGTAATTCCGCGTTCGATCAGGACATGGGCGAGCTGATTGGCACGGCGGTTGAATTCACCGTAAGTGAGTTGCCGATCGCTATCCGCAATAGCTAGCGCGCTTGGGTTTGCTTGGGCCTGTTGGGCTACCAGCTCGTGAATGCACTGTTTGGTGGACATGGAACGGCTTGTTTGATTCCATGCCTGAATCACCCGTTGGCGATCCCCATCGCTCAACATCGGTAACTGAGAAA
Source organism: Cyanobacteria bacterium J06642_12 (assembly GCA_039817825.1). Taxonomy (GTDB): domain Bacteria; phylum Cyanobacteriota; class Cyanobacteriia; order Thermostichales; family PCC-7336; genus PCC-7336. The sequence goes on from JBCBVA010000009.1 coordinate 45,734, forward strand.
TGCGGGAGCTGGGGGATGCGATCGCCCCTTGCAACAAGATCTGAAACTGTTCCAGCATCTGCTCGATCCGCCAGCGATCAAACAGATCCGTGTTGTATTCAATCAGAACCCCCAAACCTTCAGCAATCTCCCCCATGTTCACCGTCAAATCGAAGATGGAGGTACCCTGATCGATCTCCAAACGCTCCAAGCTGAGACCGGGAAAATTCAGTGACGGAAGCAGAGAATTCTGGGCTTCATATGTAGCGTCTTGGAACTGAAACGCGACTTGGAACAGGGGGTTATAACCCAGACTGCGTTCGAGCTGCAGCCGCTCGACTAAGGTCTCGAATGGGATATCGCGGTGAGAAAATGCGTCGAGCGTGACTGTTTGCACCGAGTGCAACACATCGCGGAACGTCGGGTCTCCAGATACATCCGTTCTCAGCACAAGAGCATTCACAAAGAAGCCAATTAGCGGCTCAATTTCTGTCCAATTGCGGTTGGCTGTTGGAGAACCTACGGCAATATCGGTTTGACCCGTGTAGCGGTGCAGCAACACCTTAAACACCGACAGCAAGGTCATAAATAAAGTGGTACCTTCTGCTTGACTCAACTGCTTAACCGAGTCCAGTAGAGAGTGAGGAAGTACCCGCAATAGCTTGGCCCCACGGTAGGTTTGCTGGCCCACTCGCGGTCGGTCTTTGGGTAAGTTCAGCTCGTTCAACCCGTCTAGTTGGCGTTCCCAAAACTGCAGTTGAGCGGCTTGTTTGTCTTCCTGAAGCCAGTCCCGCTGCCAGAGAGCAAAATCAGCATATTGAATCGGTAGTTCGGGTAACGGCGACGGCTTCCCGTCCACAAACGCTGCGTAGAGTTCTGCTAACTCCCGCAACAACACTCCACGCGACCAACCATCGGCGATGGTGTGGTGGATGGACAGTAGTAACGTATGTTCTTTGCTGTCAGACTTAAGCACAGTGGCCCGAAATAAAGGTCCATTCTCGAGGTCGTAGGGCAAACGAATTTCGATATCCGTCAGCCGTTCCTTCTCAGCTGGCCGATCGCTTGCGGGCAATCCCTGAAGATCGATCAGAGGAACCGTGATGGGCATCGACTCGTGAATGACTTGTCGAGGTTGGCCGCGATCGCTGATGAAAGTCGTGCGTAAAATCTCGTGGCGTCGCACTATTTCTGCAAAACTACGGCGCAATGCATCGATATCCAGAGGGCCACTCATGCGCAGCCCCATCGGAATGTTGTAGAACGGACTGTTCGTTTCCAACTGGTTGAGAAACCACAATCGTTGCTGTGCAAACGACACCTGCAGCGGCCCCGATGATGAAGGACGGCGAGGGATAGTTTGCTGAGTCGGGGCGGTCTCCAAATTTAGACCCATCTTCCGCATCCGCTGCTCGAACAGAGCGCGCTGTTCGGGTGAAAGGGCGGCTATGCGTTGACTGAGGTTAGTGGATGCAGGGTCTGTCATAGCAAGTGAGAAGCAAGAAGCCGTGGTAGGAACCGATTGAATGGAACTACATCAGTGGGATAGCAGTGGAGCTACTGCAACACAGGAGTTGGAGGCGAGACTTGGCAAGCATCTTTGAGGGCTTTGAGATGCTCCAGCCCCTTCATGGCAGAGTCGTAACTGGGGTTGAAGTCAATCAGGCAGGCAATTTCCGAGACTCCGACTTCACTGAGCTGCTGGACGAGTGGCATACAGCTGCTCGGGGAACCAATTAAGGAGCGGCCATTGATGAAACTGCCGTAGCCAAACTGCAACAAGGTGTCGATGTCATCCTTCGAAAAATCTGAAAGATTTACCCCCAAACCCATGCTCTTAGCGAGGCTATCTAGCAAGTGGTAGTGAGTTCTCAGGTACTCGCAAAACGGTCCACGGATTTCCTCTGCTACAGAATTCGGGTCGTCTCCCAAAAAGGTATGCAGCATGACGGCAACTTTTCGTTGGCTGGGGTCAAAGCCGTTGGCTGCCAAGACCTGCTGATAGCGAGCGATCTTGTGGCGCAGATCGTCCACGGTGACGTTGAGCAAGGACGTGAGTACGTTGGCCCCCATCTCGGCCGCTTTGATAAACGTGCCTTCCCCCTGAGCAGTCACCCAGAATGGCAGCTTGGGCTGAATGGGACGTGGCAGAGTTTTGACGCGAATGGCTTTACCAGCGGCATCCAGGAACTCCACTTCCTGCCCTTCCCACAATTTGCTGACCGAAGACAACGTCTCCCACAACACATCCCGACGACTGGCATGAGGCCGTCGCGATAGCACAAACTCATCCATGGTCCAGCCACTGGCAAAGGCGATTTCGGCTCGACCGTTGGATAGGTTATCGATAATGGCCCAGTCTTCTGCAATGCGAACAGGATGGTGCAATGGAGCCACCACACTGCCAGCCCGCAGTTTGATGGTCTGGGTGATGGGAGCCAAGGCTGCACTTGTGATGGCCGGGTTGGGGTAGAGCCCACCAAAGGCATGAAAGTGACGCTCCGGGGTCCACACGGCAGCAAAGCCATGACGATCGGCATATCGAGCACTGTCCAGCAGAAGGCGATATTGGTCTGGCTTAGGTATTGACCCTTCACCATCGAAGAAAAATAGGCTGAAATCCATTGCAAAATCTCTCTTAAAGACCGTTTTTTTAGTCAGTTGTGGACGTCACGTCTTGCTGCAGTTGTGCTTCCGCTTGGGCCGGAGCCATCGTTTCGATTTCTCCCAGCAAATCGCTGATGGCGGATAGTTCTCCCGCTTGCTGTTCGCTGGCAGCTGCGATCGCCTCGGCCACCCCCGCGATCGTGGGTGCCTCTACCAACAACGCGCGAATCGGGACTTCGACCTGGAACCGTTCGCGTAAGCGGGAAATAATCTGAATTGCTGGCAGCGAGTTGCCCCCCAGCTCAAAAAAGTTGTCAAACACTCCAATGGGATGCACGGGCAAAAACTCCTCCCACACCTCGACAATCGCGGCTTCAGTTTCGTTACGGGGGGCAATGTAGTCGCTCGGAAGATTGGGGCGGCTGTGTTCTTTGCTGGTAATGGCCGTCTGGTTGTCTTCAACAGCCGCTGCAGCCGGTAGTGGAGTAAAGGATTGCTGGATACGAGCCGCCAGATCGGCAGTGGAGACCACCACTTGAGTTGTCTGCGGATGGGCCAGAATTCGGTCGGTGGCGGCCCAGATTTCTTCGGTGCTCAGGGCTAATTTGGCCAGTTGAGAACCGACGGTCGTGCTTTGCAAGAAGCCATCTCCCTCTTCGGCCCAAGCTTCCCAATTAACGCTCAACCAAGGATATGAACTGGCGCGGTTGAGGGCGCAGGTAAAAGTATCGGCAAAGCTATGGGCCGCCGTATAAGCGGCAAATCCTAGGCCACCCACTACCGCAGACAGAGACGACTGCACTAATACAAAGTCGAGGGATTGACCGTGCAAGGCTTCTGCAAGGCAATACAACCCTTTCACCTTGGGATAGAACTGATATTCGCTGTGCTTGGGACTGGTATTGACAATGGGCTGAGCCGATCGATCGCTCCCAAATGACGACGCATAAGCAACCCCAGCAATCGGCCCCAAATGGGACTCAACAGATGCAATGGCAGCTTTTAGTTGTGTGGCATCCGCTAGATCGGCCTGAATGGCCACAAGCTCTACGCCAGACTGCTCCAGTTCTTGCAGTTGCTGAATGTGCTGGCTGACGCGATCGCTGTCGGCTGAACCATTATTAGTTGAACCATTACTAGCCGAACCATTTCCGTTTGTAGTTCTATCCCATTCGGCCCGAGGTCGAACGTAAGGACCAATGAACGCCAACTTGGCCCCAGCTCGCAGCGATAGATAACGCGCCCATGGAAATCCCAACCCACCGATCGCATCGCCAATTACGGCATAAGTACCGCCCGTTTTCAGAGGTAGAGATGTTGGCTCGGGAGCTTCCCAACTGGCTGGCTCGAAGTCTTGAACCCAGCGGTGCTGACCGCGATAGGCAACGGAAAGATCGTCCACACCTGAACTCAGTTCGACCGCTAGTTGCTTCACCAGCCGCTCAATCGGTCGCCTAGTTTTTACTTGCACGTCATCCACCTGCACATCCACTGAGCGGCTGCGCAAATGGGGATATTCCTGCATTAAGACTTTCACTGGTCCGAGCAAGGTGGCGGCGGCTGGATCCAGTGGCTCCGTTCCTGTCACGTCTTGTGCGGTGTTCGTAATGGTGTGGATCGTGATGCTGTCCGATTGGCTTCCCAGGGAGCGAACCAGTGCCAACAAACTGCTGTAACCCAGAGTTTGACGGCGTTCGAAGTCTGCGATCGCCTCTGCCCCAGTGCTAATCGGTTGGCCGCCTATACCTGCCGAAACAGATGACACACTCCAAATATGGACGATGTGCTGAGGGTGCAAATCTGCTTCAGTCAGAGATGCCCATAACTGCTGCCAGTCACCATCAATGGTGGGAGACAGTTCGTACTCGCGATCGCTAACTCGAGAACAGGTCTCGCCCGGACGAACGGCGATCGCAGTGTGGCCCAGCTCTATCAGTCGCCGACACAGGTTCGTTCCAATACCAGCATCGTCAACCAACACCAAATAAGTTTGAGATGCTGAATGCTGTTTGGCAGAGGTCTGCTCAAGGGGCGATCGTCGCCATGAAGGCAAGTAGAACCAGCGGCTGGGATCGGACTGCCTATCGAGACCAGGGGTCCTGTCAGACTCCATGTCAAACCAGCAGCGGCGCTGCTCGAAGGGATAGGTGGGTACATCCACCCACTGACGCCTGTAGTCGCAGTCAAAGCCCTTCCAATCAATGCTTTTACCCCGGACGTACAACTGAGCCACACTCTCAACCAGTTGCGGCCAGTCCTCTCGTTTGGGGTGGAGACTGGGCAACCACGCAATTGAGCGATCTGGCAAGCATGCCCGACCCAAGTTCGACAGGGTTGGGGTGGGGCCAATTTCGATGAAAACTTGATAGCCTTGCTGCTTGAGAGTCTCCAAGCTGGGGGCAAACAGTACGGGCTGGCGAATGTGGCGACACCAGTAAGCAGCCGAAGCCATCTCCTCTCCAGCGTAATTCCCGGTGACATTGGAAATCGTCCCCAGCGTGGGGGCAGAATAGGTGACCTCGTTCGCAACCCGCTCGAACTCCGCCAGCATGGGCTCCATGAGTGGCGAATGGAATGCATGCGACACTTCCAACTGACGCACTTCCACAAACTGCAGAGCTTGGATAGCAGCAATCGCCGCATCTACCGCTTCACTGCGACCCGAAATCACCGTGTTCTGGGGGCCATTAACTGCGGCAATGTTGACCCCATCGATATCAGAAACCACCGCCGCAGCGCGATCACGATCGGTCAGCAAAGCCGCCATCTTTCCAGTACTGGGCAGTGCCTGCATCAAACGACCGCGGGCGGCCACCAGTTTGAGGGCATCCTCCAGGCTAAATACTCCCGCTAAGCAAGCAGCTACGAACTCACCAATGCTGTGGCCCAGCAATACGTCGGGGAAAATCCCCCACGATTGCCACAGTTTGGCCAGAGCATACTCGACAGAAAATAAGGCCGGTTGTGCCCAAGCCGTCTGATGAATGGCTGCTGCTTCTGCCTCTACTTCGGGATAAAGAATCGTCAGCAATGATGTCTCTAAGTAAGGCCGCAGCAAACGATCGCAGTGTTCGAGAGTTTCGCGGAATGTCGGTTGAGTGTCATACAGTTGACGACCCATGCCGCTGTATTGCGCCCCTTGACCGGAAAATAAAAAGGCAATTTTCGGCTGTCCGCCACCGGCTGTCTGCCCGGTATACACACCACCCGATGCTGGATTCTCTTGCCAAGCATTCAGCTGTGCCGTGAGGGTTTCTAGAGAATCGGCGGCGATCGCTAACCGGTGACTAAAGTGGGTTCGCCCCGCGTTGGCGCTAAAGCAAAGATTCGCCAAAGTGGGCTGCCGCTCAACATCTGCAAGCTGTTGTCGATAGCTGTCGACAACTCTAGTCAAGGCAGCCGCTGTTTTTGCAGACAGAGCCAGTACGTGCTGGGGCCGTTCGTAGTGGGCGATCTCGCGATCTGACAGTTGCGGAGCCTCTTCTAAGACAACGTGAGCATTCGTACCGCTGAAGCCAAACGAACTGACACCAGCTAAACGTCTGCGATCGCCTCTAGGCCAGGAACGATCGATCACTTCAAACGGCAGATCCTCCCAAGCAATATGGGGATTGGGGGTTTTGAAATGCAGGTGGGGAGGGATGGCTTCGTTTTGCAAAGCCAGAATTGTTTTGATCGTTCCGGCAATTCCAGCGGCAGATTCTAAGTGGCCGATATTCGTTTTGACCGATCCCAGCACAACCGGTTGCTTGCGTTGAGAACCAGAGCCAAATACCGCTCCAAGCGCTTCTACTTCAATCGGATCGCCTAATTCCGTGCCCGTGCCGTGGGCCTCTATATAGTCAATTTGGTCGGGAGTCACGCCACTACTGGATAGAGCCTCTCGGATTACTGCTTGCTGAGAGGGGCCGTTGGGGGCAGTCAGGCTACTGCTGCGCCCATCTTGATTAACGGCAGAGCCACGGATTAATGCCAAGATGCGATCGCCATCCGCCGTCGCATCCGACAGTCGCTTGAGCACAATCGTGCCGCACCCTTCACTGCGGGTAAATCCATTCGCGGAACCATCGAATGTTTTGCAGCGCCCATCAGCCGCCAGCATTTTGGCCTTGGCAAAATTAATGTGGCCCTCGGGTCGCAGCAGGACATTGACACCACTGGCCAATGCCATGTCGCATTCTCGCCACCGCAAGCTTTGGCAAGCTAAGTGAATGGCCACTAACGAGGACGAACAGGCGGTATCCACTACCATGCTGGGGCCTGTCAATCCGAGCAGATAGGACAACCTGCCAGAAGCGACGCTAAATGCCGTCCCCGTACCAAAATATCCATCGATATCGCATGCCTTAACCGCCCGGCCAAGAGCCGTGGCATAATCCGAGCTACTCATGCCCACAAATACCCCGGTGCGACTGCTGAACAGGATTTCCGGGTTTTGGTGGGAGCGTTCCAACGCCTCCCAACTAACTTCTAACAGCAGACGTTGCTGCGGATCGAGGCTAACGGCCTCTCTTGGAGAAATACCAAAAAATTCTGGATCGAACTGGTCGATGCGGTCGAGAAAGCCCCCGTTGCGGCAATAGGTTTTACCTGCCGCATTGGGGTCTGCATCGTAGTATCGGTCAATGTCCCACCGATCGCTGGGGATTTCAGAAATAGCATCAACACCATCTTGCAATAACTGCCAGAACGCCTCCGGACTATCTGCTCCCGGAAATCGGCAACTCAGACCAATAACAGCAATAGGATCTGCCGCGAACAGCTTCAACTGAGCCTGAGCTTGCTGGGCGGCAAAGGCTAACTTCAATGGAGATAACGTCGTCAGTTGCTGCGAAAAGGTAGTCAAGGTCAATCTCCCAGTTATCGATGCAGCCGCTCGTCGGCCAGTTGATTGCGGATATCGCTGTCTGACATGTCTTCGACGTCTGCCAGTAGCGACAACAAGTCTTTCTCCGCAGGCCCCGAGCCCGCAGTGATTGGGGCTTTATCTGGCAACGGATTAACCTTGGCATCCCCAACTGAGTCCTGCTCCAGAACAGCGACCGAAGAATCCTCATCTAAATGCAAGACCTGTGAGGCCAAATAGGCTTCAAGATCTGCAATCGTTGGATAGTCAAATGCCATCGTGGGACGCAACTGACAATCCAGGCCAGACTCAATTCGCTGCTTAAGCTCTAAAGACGTTAAAGAATCAAGCCCTAAATCCATCAGCCCTTGTCGAGACTCAAATTCATCCGCAGAACCGAATCCCAGTACGGCAGCTATTTGACGGCGAATAAATCGGGATAAAAGAGCATGACGCTCGCTGGCAGGAGTGGCTTCGAGCTGTTGAAGGAACTCACTCTGGTCAGAATTCTGCTGTCCAGAGGTTTCGCCCTTAAAGCGGTTGAGGAAGGGAACGCTATCGATCTCGCGATCGCCCATGTGCGACCAGTCAATCGGCACAATTCCGACTTGAGCTTGGTTGCGAGCCAGCGCTTGCGTCAACGCCTCCAGACCGGCTTCTGGAGAAATACTCCCGAGCCCAGCAAAACTTCCGCGCTCGGCGGCTTTGCGTTTGGCCGCTGCACCAATATCAGACCAAATCCCCCAATTGATAGCGATCCCAGGCAGACCGAGCGACCGACGATAGTGCGCTAGGGAATCTAGGAACGCATTGGCCGCAGCATGGTTGGATTGGGCCGGAGACCCAAATAATGATGCCGCTGAAGAAAATAGGACGAAGTGATCGAGTGACAGCCCTTCTGAAAGCTGGTGTAGATTCCAGGCTCCCATCGCTTTCGGGGCCAAAACGCGCTCGAACTGCTCCCAAGACAGATGGCTCAGGACTCCGTCATCCAGCAACCCTGCCGCGTGGATAATTCCTTTCAAGGGTGGGAGGGTTGCTTCGATAGTGCGAAATACACTCTCCAACCGATCGCGCTGCGCCACATCTGCCTGGGCAGTTACAACGGTGGCCCCGGCTGCCTGCAACTCTTCTAATCGAGGTTGAACCATTATGGATGCTTCGCTGCGGCCCACCAACACGAGCGATCGGGCTCCATGCTCCACCATCCACTTCGCAGTCAGTAGCCCTAGATCCCCCAAACCGCCCGCAATTAGGTAAGTGGCATCGGGCTTGAACCGAACCAAGCGATCTCGATCTCCATCTGCCTGAGTTATTGCCGAACTATTTTGGCAACTCAGGCTTGTATGGCGACTTAGGGTTGTGTGGCGATTCGGACATTGGGTGAGGACTATCTTTCCGATATGGCGAGCTTGCTGCATGTATCGAAATGCAGAAATCGTATCTTCGATGGCAAACGTTGTGTGAGGGAGAGGGGTTAGAAGACCCGACTCAAACAACGGCATCAACTCCGCCAACATGTCAGCGATGATGTCCGGTGAAGCGATCGCCAATTCACCCAAGTCAAACGCAGAATAGTCAATGTGGCCGTAGGAGTTTGCGACGTCCTGACTCGAAAGAATCCCGCGTTTGCCTAGCTCCACAAACCGCCCACCTTGCTTAAGCAGACCTAAGCTAGCGGGGATAAACTCTCCACTCAGGCAATTGAGAACAACATCAACCCCTGCACCGTCGGTTGCAACCCGGAACTCATTGGCAAAATCCAGCGTGCGTGAATTGGCAATATGCCGAACACCAGTCGCTCTCAACGCCTCCCACTTGGCTGGACTGGCAGTAGCGAACACCTCAGCCCCCAAATGTTGAGCAAGCTGTACGGCAGCCATCCCCACACCTCCAGCCGCCGCATGGATAAGAACGCGATCGCCAGCTTGAAGGTTGGCCACACGGGACAACCCATAATAAGCAGTCAAAAATGCGGTTGGAATCGTCGCCGCTGCCTCGAAGCTCAGAGCAACCGGTTTGGGCACCACTGTCGAAGCCGGAACCGTCAAAAAACGGCTAAAACTACCTGGAGTGACTGCAGCGATCGCCGCCTCTCCCACCGACCAGCCGGTGACCCCATCCCCAACTGCAACCACCTCTCCCGCACATTCAAATCCAAACGGTAGAAGGGTAGCTTCAAGACCCAATTGCTCGGCATAACGACTGTCCAGAAGACCCATCGCCTGCAATACATCTCTGAAATTCAGGCCGGTTGCCAATACTCTCACTTCTAACTCGCCAGCCTTCGGCACTCGCCGTTGACAGGGCTGATATTCGAGGCTGTCCAATCCCCCCGCAGGATCGGACTTCAAATAGAACGGACGGTCGCTATCCGGAAGGTTTAGCTTGGGTGGGCTGGCGTCCGAACGAACGCTCCGTGACAAGCGCGCCACCAGCCGTTTACCAGCTCTGAAAGCAATTTCCTGTTCGCGATCGGCCGCCATCAATTCAGCAAACAGCGACTGCCATCCAGTGGCATAAGCCAAATCCACAGTGGGATCTAGATCCACACGCGAGCAGGTTAACTCTGGATACTCGCGGGCAATAGTTCTGGCCATACCGAGCAGCAAAGATTGCGAGACTCCAGCGCCCGTGTTGCTTCCAAATGACAGGGCACCGCGTGTCACTAGCCACAGTCGAGCAGAGGCAGGCAGTTGGGCATGCTCTAGTGCTTGAACCAGATTGAGCACTGTTCCACAGGTCAATTGGGCATCGTTGTTGAGTTGCGTGGGTGTGAGAACCTCTGCCGTAACCGTGTCAAGGCTCCACAAATGGACAACACCAGCGAGCGGCTGACCCCATTGTTGAATCTCAGCCAGCAGACGACGGTAGTGTTCTGATTGCTCGGGATCGATCTGAAAGTGATTGCCAACTTGCTCAAATCCACGTCCAGCTTCAACCCAACTGACTGCAACCCCATGTGTCTCTAAACTGCGGACCAGGTTCCGCCCGTACCCCTGCCGATCGCCCAACACCAGCCAGCGTTCTTGCGGGTCGCTATCTTGAGGGGTGCTACGAGATGAGGCGGGCAAATGGTCGGCTCGCGCAATGATGACGTCTTGTTGCGATAACGCCGATCCTTCTCCCGCAGAGGAGGTAACGCTAATCGCATCGTCATATCCACAGTCCTTCAGCAATGTCTGCCACTGAGCCGTTGATAGCAACGGATAGTCAGGGCGTAGATCGCGATCGCTAAATCGCCACCACCCTTCAGTCAGACCGAAAATCAGATCGAGCCAGCGTACGGGACGAGTGCCCTCTAACAAGACAATCAACCCACCAGGTTTTAAAAGGTGTCCAATGTGAGTCAGGCTCTGTTGTAGATCGACAGTGGCATGCAACACATTGGCCGCAACCACAATGTCGTACTGCGCTAGTTCATACCCTTGGCTCTGCGGGTCAACCTCGACGTCCAACAAGCGATACTGCATCCCATCGCGATCGCCAAATTGAGCTTGCGCTTGCGATAGAAATGCCTGCGAAATGTCGGTAAAGGTGTACTCCAGTTGATGGGTCGGCAAGCAAGGCAATAGATTTGCCGTCGTTCCTCCTGTTCCGGCCCCTACCTCCAAAATCTTGACTGCACGATCTCCAGGAATGCAAGCGATAGCGTCTGCCACTGCCTCCTTCAGCACTCCATTCACCGCTACTGCGCCTGGCGAATCGCGATATAGCTGAGTCAGTGCTGTCAGATCGCCACCTGGAGCAAGCAGTTCTTGTAACGGATCGCAGTGACCCCGCAAGACATTGGCAAGGGCAGTACCGCAACGATTGAGCAAGGTGAGTTCTGCTTCAATCTCTGGATATCGGGCAGCCAGTTGCACTACCGTCGAATCCGTTGCAGCATCTTCCTGCGATCTAACTACCGACCAACCCAGAGCTTCGCGGTTTAAAATTCGTTCTTCGGTCAAAATTCCGAGAAATCGACGTAAAAGATCGCGATGCTGCTCAACAGTTCCAGTTCTCGCAATCGCTTCCTGCTCGCTAAAAGTCTGTCCAACCTGGAGCGACCATCCCACCTGCCGCAAAGCCTCAAGAATGTAAATCGTGCACAAAGGCTCTAGCTGGGGCAAGGCCACCAAATATTGCAACAGCTCTGGCTGCTGGAGAATTTCACCCCAACGGCTCTGAAGGCGATCGCGCAGGTAGGACAGCTCGGGGATATAGTCAGGTCTTTGTCGATCTCCCAAACGCCCCTGCCACTGCCAGTCAACTTCATAGAACCAATCATCGACCGAATCAATCTGACGGCCCAACAATTGCTCGCGGCTAGCACGCCGCAGAACTAATCCTTGAATGCGAGCAAATACAGTACCAAAACCATCAATCAACTCGACATTAGCAACAAAAGAATCATTGTCAGTCTCTTCTTGCTGTAGCTGTACATAACTCCATGCCTCTCGATGATTCAACAAGCTAGTTTCTGCAGTCAATACGTGCAGTTCATCAAATGAAACTGGCAAATATAGGTCTGACGTATTAGCACTTAAAGCTGCTCCAATTGCTTGGAGTCCCGAATCTAAAATGGCGGGATGGAGAGTGTAAGACTCACGATCCGAGTTAGACAGCTTCGAGAGACATAACTTTGCCAGTGCCTTGCTCTCACAATGCCAGATAGCTTCTACAGCTCTAAAACTACCGCCATAGCGTATCCCTCTATCTGCAAATTTCTGATAGAAATCATCGATAGAAAGTGCATTATTGATATCGCTTT
>JBCBVA010000010.1:0-55592 GCA_039817825.1 Cyanobacteria bacterium J06642_12
GTCGCAGGAGGCACCTACGCTATTGACGGCCATCAAGAGCGCATCGGCGAGAACATTTTCTTGTTTACTCCCAACTGCGTTTCGGTAACCACTCCTGCAAGCACCACTCAGCCGATTGCGCCGACAGCACCCGAATCCGTGCCCAGTGTTCCGGTTGACGATCGCGAGCGTGCATGGCCGGTTGCTGCAAATGGCTAGTTCTTTAGTAACTTGCGATTGGCGTGACTAACTCAACCGATCTGTCTATCCCTGCTCTCAAGCTTGTAGCTATTGGAGGAGGAGCGATGGGTTCCGCACTTTTGCGAGGCATATTGCGCGCTCAACTGCATACTCCCCAGGTGGTTGGTGTCAGCGAACCCGACCGACAGCGTGGGACCGATTTAGCAGATGAGTTAGACATTCATTACCTGTCAGACAACACCGTTGCGGCGCAAGCCGAGACGGTGTTGTTGGCGATCAAACCGCAAGTCTTTCCGGTGGTTGCAGAGCAGTTGCGGCCTCAGATGCAGGCAACGTTGGTGATCTCAATTCTGGCGGGCACCTCGATCGCTCAACTGGAATCGGCGTTTCCAGGTGTTGCCGTGGTTCGAGCCATGCCCAACACCCCAGCGTTGGTGGGGGAGGGAATGACAGCTTTGAGTTATGGAGCACGGGTTACTGAAGCGGATCGAAACGAGGCGATCGCTCTCTTCGAGGCAGTGGGCCGGGTGATTTCGGTGCCGGAGTCTCAGATGGATGCGATTACCGCATTGTCCGGGTCTGGACCGGGATATATGTCGGTCATTGTAGAGGCGTTGTCCGATGGAGGAGTGAAAGCCGGTTTGCCTAGAGCAATTGCGATGGAGCTAGCAGTGCAGACAATGTTGGGGTCGGCGAAGCTCCTGCAGCAAGAGAATTTACATCCCGCTATTTTGAAGGACCGCGTTACCAGTCCTGGAGGAACGACGATTGCCGGGATTGCAGAATTAGAGCGCTACGGTCTGCGCTCTGCACTAATCGATGCCGTGCAAGCGGCCAAACAGCGCTCGGAAGAATTACGTGCCGATTAATGGTGTGCTCTTGTTGCATCGAATAATCTGGCGGATTGCTGGAATGGTTTTTGCTTGCCGTAAGAGGCTGGAGTCATGTTAAGCCCCTTCGAATGGGGGGTGGGTTTGCCGTAGCAATGCCTTGTTCGCAGGGAAAAAGGATTGGGGGGCCGTCGCGGATTTCGGATCGCAATAAAGCTGGGAATTGGGCATCAGACTTGGGGGAATAAAAAAGCGGCTGCCAATGCGTGCAGCCGCTTTTTAGAGTCTTTAGGCAGTTTGACAGTTTAAGCCTTGCGGGGGCCAAGAATCATGATCATGTTCCGACCTTCCTTCTTCGGACGCTGCTGGATTTCGGCCAGCTCCGCCAAATCCTTCGCAAGCCGATCGAGAAGCTTATAGGCCAGATCGGTGTGCTGAATCTCCCGTCCCTTGAAGATGACAGAGGCCTTCACCTTGTCACCATGCTTGAGAAATTTCTGAGCACTGCGGAGGCGGACATTATAGTCGTGCTCCTCAATCTTATAGCGCATCTTCACCTCTTTGACATCGGAGGTGTGCTGCTTTTTCTTGGCTTCCCTAGCTTTCTTCTCCTGCTCGAACTTGAACTTACCGTAGTCCATAATTCGACAGACGGGAGGGTTGGCGCTTTCGCTTACCAACACTAAGTCTAATTCCTTATCGCGAGCAATCTGCCGAGCTTCATCAGGACTCATAATCCCGAGCTGAGTGCGATCTTCATCGATGACTCGAATGCTGGGAAAACGAATACGCTCGTTAATGTTGGGAAGGTCTCGTCTGGGACGACGAGGGCTCGGATGTCTGGCCAAGTGGGTAAAAGGTCCTATATTGAGACAACAATAGCGAAGTCCACCTCTGTCCAACTACGGAGCAGTCGAAAACTTCGCTTCTATTGGCAATACTAGCTCGCGCTAGTCATTACTACTGTTCATTTTTTCCCAATTTTAGCAAAGACTTTCAGATGTCTTACATATGTATAGATATGGTGCCTGCTGAATAGGCGTGGTGTGGGTTTGCCGGTACGGGCTACAACTCTCGCTCGACACGAATGATATTTTCGGTGATGTTGGCAAATGTGTCATCGTGGCTGATGACAAAGAGTTGTTTAAACGACTTGATGTTAGAGATCGATTCCGCCAAACGTTCGCGCCGGGGTCTATCCATATTCGTAGTGGGCTCGTCGAAGAACGCAACATCAATGTCCGCTAGTGCCCGGAGTAAGGCCAGCCGTACAGCCAACGCGGCGACCATCTGCTCTCCCCCCGACAGACTGGCAAATTTGCGTTTTTGACTCCCCCCTTCTTGTACGGTGATGTCGTAATTGGGTTCCCACTTCAGCGAGACAGTGGGTCGGTTGAGGATTTCTCGAAACAGGCGATCGGCTTCTCGATTGACGCTGCTTTGATAGAGTTCGGTGATGCGCGGCCCGGCATCGCGAAAGACTTTACGGATGTATTTGACGAATCGCTGCAAGCGTTCCCTCTGTTTTTTTTCGGCTTGTAGTGTGGTGACCTGCTGGCGAACGCCTTCTAGATTAGTTAGTTGAGCGGTCAGTCGTTCTAGTTGGGGGTGTGCAGCCTGAATTTGAGTTTGCAATTGAGTGTGTCGGATTTTATGCTCTTCGCGCGATCGCTGCAGGTGTTCGAGCGTTGCAAGGCCAACAGTTTCAGCTAGGGTGTGTCGCTTCTCTCGCAGGGTAGCCTGCTGGCTGTCGAGATCTGTTAATTGCGCTTGGAGCTTGCTCAGGTGTTGTTTTCGGGCGGGGAGGGTTTTGGCGAGCTCTTGATTGGCCAGCACGGTCTGGAATGCCGTTCGATGGAGATCGCGCTGCTGCTGCTGCTCCGCATACTGCTGTGCAATCGACTCCGTTGCCTTCAGCTTTGCCTGAATGGTCTCCAATTGCTGCTGGTCGCCGCGATCGCTCTCGGTCAACCGATCGAGCTGCTGCAGCAAGTTGGGGCGCTGTTGTAAATCAGCCTTCAAGCGGGTCACCTGTTGTCTGGGATTTTGCAGGTGTTCCAGTTCGGAGATAAGGTCTGCGTTTTGTTGAGATACGGCTTCTGCAGACCCTTGCGCTCGAACAAGTTCTTCTAATGCCAGACGATGGCTGCGGACCTCAGCTTGCAGCTGGTCTAACTCTTGGGATGCTGCGTAACAGCGTTGCTGCCGCTGTGCAAGGGTGCCAGCCAATTCCTCCAGCTTGAGAAAACGTTGGTAGGCATTGTGATGGTTTTGGCGAATGGATTGTTGAGCTGCGATTTGCTCGGGTAGATCTGTCAATGGGGCCAGGGAGTCCTCCAAGCGCGTTAGCTCAGCCTGGTGTTTGGCCAGCGAGTGGCTAACCTGTTTCCGTTGCCAGTCAATATCTCGATAGGTATGGCGTTCTTGCTTCAAAATGGCTAGCTGCGATCGCGGATTATCCAGCGCCTGTAACTGAGAGATTGTGTCCTCTAACTGCGTGCGGCAGGTGTCTTCTGCTTCAAGCTTCCACCGTAAATCGGCCACCTCTTCGTTTAGCTCCGCCAACTTGTGCTGCGATCGCTGTAGCTCGTCCTCCAGTGCAGGTAATTCCTCCTGGCGGGATTTGGCCAGCATAGCCTCCTGGAGCTGCTCCTCCAGTTGCTGGCGCTGGGCGGTTAATGCGTCCTCATCCGTTTGGTGGGCCAGATCGCTCAGAATGCCAGCCACTTGCGAGAGGAGCTCCTTTGAAATGGTGTGCCCTTGGCGCAACAAGGGGGACACGGGCTCCAACAGTGATCGCAGTTCGGGATGGGGTTGTGCCGTTGATTCCAGGGTTTGCAGTAACTGCTTGGACTGCTGCCGGTAGTCTTCCAAATTGTCGGTCCCGGCTTGATAGATGGTATCCAACTCTTGATGAAAATCTCGAGCGGCGGATTGATGGGCCAGTTGATGGGTGCAGCGTTCGATCTGATGGCGCAGCGTGGGGATGGTGTCGGCAGTGGTCGCCAGTGCTTGCCGTCGCTCGATCTTTGCCCGCACTGTAGCGATCGCATGGCCCAGTTCATCAACGGTTTCCACCCGCTGCTGTAAGGTCACCCTGACTGTCTGCAGTTGGTTACATTGGGCCTCCAGCTGAGTTCGTCGCGTTTCTAACGACTCTTGTTCCGGGAGCTGCATGTCGCGCATCGCTATCTCCCGATCGAGATGCTGCACCCGTTGCCGTTGTTCTTGCAAGCCTGCCTGTTCCTGTTGGATGGTGGCGAGAGCGGCAATCGCTTGCGATTGCTCTTGCAATAGCTGTTCTCGGTGGTGCTGGTGCTCGCGAAGTTGAGCCAATCGCGAGTCTGCTTGGCACACCTGTTCGTAGGCGGGGCGATCGGCATCCCGCTGTTGTTGAGCCTCCTGTGCTACACGCAAATCCTCCTGCGCCCGCTGACAGCGCTGCTTGCAGGCGTCTAGTTTCGTGTCTTTCAGGGTTTGCTCGCTCTGAAGCTGTTGCAATTTTGCCCGTTGCTCTGCCAGTTGCTGTTGGGCTTCCTCCAGTTGATGTTGCCGGACAACCAAGGGGGCGAGGCTCTCGATCTGGACTTCTGCTTGTTCTAACAGATTGAGTCGTTCCTGTATTTTGGTTCGCTGGATGTCGCGATCTCGATTAGCCTCCAATAATTGCTGTCGTTTGTCCTGCAAGGATTGACGGTGGCTGCGCAGTTGCTCCAGTTCTTTGAGGGCCAGTTCGGCAGCCTCAAAGGCTGCGTGTCCCTGCTGGTTCTCGTCCACAACCTTGGTTGCCTGCTGAGCTGCTTCCACATCGGTTTGCGATCGTTGAAAATCTTGCTGCTTCAGTTCTGTCGAGGTCTTTGCTTGCTGAAGCTGCTGTTCCAATACCTGGATTTGCTTGGCCGTTGTCTCCAGTATTGTCAGCGATTGGACGATTTCCTCAAGCTGCGTGCCAACCGACGCCAGTAATTGTCGATCGCGATCGATGGCTCCTTGCAACTGCTGTTGCTGCTGCTGCAGTTCATCCCACTCCTGCAACTGAACGGTACATAATTCGATTTGATGGTCGCTAGCGCTGACTTGCTCCTCACCGTATTTTTGCAAGAGGAGGAGATCTTTATAAATCTCTTGGTACTCCTCTACTTTGAGGATGCTGTCAAAAATTCGCTTGCGATCCTGCGGCGTTTTCAAAAAATCAGCCGTAAACGTCCCCTGCGGTACTCCGATCGTATTGGAGAACAGTTTGGGCAAATCCGTTCCGGCCGGAACTCCCAAATGCTGTCGCAGCCAGCGCAACACATCTATTTTTTTTTCCGGCTCCAGTCGTCGGTCAATTTGAGGATCGTACAGTCGGTAGCCGGTGGCAGTACTGCGCCGCACCTCGTAGGTTCGATCCTCCACGACAGAGACAAAGGCGACCGTGACTTCAGCACTGTTGGCTCCCTCCCGAATCATGTCATCGATTGTGTAGGGGCTGTGGTCAAACAATGCCCAGGCAATTGCTTCCAGAATCGAGGTCTTGCCCGCACCGTTTTCACCGCAAATGGCATTGGTGCCCATCTCAAAGGAAAACTGCCGATCGGCGTGGGATTTGAAATTGCGCAACGCTACAGACAGAATTTGCATTCGCGAACCTGTGGGTCTTGAGGGTGAGGTGATGTTTGGATGGCAAGAGCATCTCTTTCCGCAAGCATTGGCGCGGTTTAACCGCGCCAAACCAGTCACGAGTCAGGTCAGATGTTGAGGGATCAACATGGAGGCTCTTGGCGATGTCAGTTCGACAGGGCTATTTGAGTGGGATAGTAGCCTCACCGCACAACGACAACATCAGGATTTAATGACTCTTGCTCCCTTCTCCCATTGTGAGAGAAGGGCTGGGGATGAGGGCCATCGAACTCAGATTTGGCGATGTCTCAGTGGTTGACAGACACAATACTGGACACACTCCCTAAACTCGCCATAGGCACTGCCCTCTTGTCTATACATACATAGATATCGGCTTATTCGGTTGGTAGCTCTCCAGCCAACCCTTTCTCCAGATACTCGTACAGGTGTTGCTCGGGCTCCTGTTCGGCGAGCATGTCTTTTAAGTTCATCAACACCTTGGCCAATTCCCCACTACGTTTTTTGTAGCGATTGTTTTGGGCTAACAAGTCAGCAAACACTTGAGTCTCCACCTGACAGCGATCGTCTCCCTCACTGGCATTCGGGGCGATGTCGTATTGAATCGACTCGGCTTCCAGTTTGACGAGCACCACCAGGGCAGCTGTTTGCTCCTGAATGTCTCGTTTCAAGCGTTTCAAATCTAGTTCGTAGCGCTCTATGCCGAGCTGTCCCACTAGCTTAAGTTCAATAATCGGTTGCTGCTGGCGATCGATTGTGGCGCGCTCGACTGTCGATAGAGCATTGGCCACAATTGTGTCTGCGGAATCGCAGCCGTTGACTTCGCATCGCAGCCGCACGCAGGGTCGCTGGCGGTACTCGGTTTGCAGAGATGCAGACACGTCGACTGATGCTGTCTTGCGATTCGCTGGCGTGCCAGGATTGTCGATTTCGACTAAGTAAGCTCCTCGCTGCATATCAAACTCGGCTGCTGTATTCGCTAGTAACGATCCAGGATTAAACACCCAGCCATCCAGCTCGTAATTTTTGTGGATATGTCCCAGTGCCAAATAATCGACTCCGGCTTCCTTCAGGGGCAAAATCTCACCATATTTCAGCGCCCCTGAGTACCGAGCCACTTGCCCTTCCATACCGTGGTGGAACATCAGCACCGTGCCAAAGGGACCAGGGGGTAAATCGGCAACAGCAGCAGCCAAGTGGGAGATCGCCGTTGGTGCCGCAGCACCGTACCAACGGGAGCCCACTACCCTGATGCCGCAATCTAGATCGATATAGCTGCCCAACTTGCGATCGCCATCCCAAGGCTCGAACATGAATTCCCCGTTTTCCCCAGGCAGGGGCTCCAGCAAGATCAAAAAATCTCGTTGGGCTAAATACTTCAGCCAACTGGTATTGGTGCCGTAAGGACGGTTGTCGTGATTCCCTTCGATCGCCAGCACCGGGATGCCAGCATCTCGCAAGGGACGCAGCGCTAGCTCTGCCTGATTGAGCACGCTAGGCAAAATAGACCGATGTTCGAATAGATCTCCCGCAATTAAGACAAAGTCAACGGATTCCTGCAGACCGTATCGGTGCAATACATCACTGAAAGTATAAAAAAAATCTATGGTCCGTTCCGGGCTGTCGTAGCGGTCGTACCCTAAATGGATGTCTGCAACATGCAGGAACCGAGCCGATCGGTGTGCCATTTCTTTGTGCCCAGCATGACTGCTGGATAGACTAGCAAACTCAACCCGAGCTGTCTGTATGCTGGCAACTTTTCACAAGGGAGAATGGGATGTAAAGCCAAATGATGTTTGGGCACTCACTAGCACGCACGTTAAGTCAATATCAACAGCTAGAGTCTTAGAGTCTTAAAAAGGATTATCCAGCCAGGAATTTTGTACCCTGACGAGCTCTGAATCAAATAAGAGCATGCGTATAAAAAACACCATTCCGAAGTGTGGATTTACGCATGCATGGGATGATGACTGCATCAGCTCCTACTGCTCAAAACAGCAGTACAGGTTATTTTTTCATCCCTCAAATGCTTGGCTGTGTTTGATTTTGTAAAACTAGTGCCGTTTTTCTGCCTTGAATATGTAGTTTTCAGCACTGTCAACCCCGGTTGAATCAGCTAACTTGATCCCGTACTGAATGGAGACCTGTGGTACCATCTCCCTGTAACGAGTTACACTCTCAACACGCGTTTTACTAGCATTGACGGTCGTTGTTGACGTTTGATTGCGGACATTCCGCTTTTCGTTACGTAGCGACAGTGTACCTGGCTCTATTTCCGGAATGCCTTGCAGGTTGTTTATTTTTCTGCGGTTGCAATTAACCGGTTCTTGCGGCGATTCACTCCTTTCAGGTTCCGATTTAGCTAATCAATTAGCGTCCCTTCGTAAGTAATCTGTGGTGGCAGACGATGGTAGCGGTTAATAAACGAGCTCAGTATTCCCCAATATCACCTGCTGGCAGCACTGCGCATTCAGAGCAAGTTAGTGGTGACACATCCCGTTTCAATGTGCGTCAGCTGACTCACGATGAGTTGGTACGTGCACTGATCGAGGGAGAACTAGTCACCGAGGCGCAAGTAGCTCTCGTGCGAGAGTTGCTTGACCCGAGTAGTACAAGCAATAGTCAGTCTGTGTCCGATGCACTGGTGCAGCAGGGAGTTGTATCGGCTGAAACGATAGAGTTCTTCGTCCATCAATTCCCCATTCTCAGATCTGCTCTCAATTCGGCGAACTTGGGGTTGGTGATGCGTTCTGCTAGCCTAATTTCTGCGCGCCAGGAAGCTGAGGTGCTGCGGTACCAACGTATGAATCCCAGACTTCGCTTTGGCGAGATTGCCGTTAATTTCGGGTACTGCAAGCAAGGGACTGTGGACTTCTTCTTGAAGTATTTGTACCCCACCGGTCGCACTGTTCACCGCGTGCCTCACTCTTCGATTGGCAATCGGGCTAAGCGTGCTCTTGATGTCTCAGGTGCACTGGTTGGACTGACAGTGACCGGTTTGATATACATCCCTCTTGCGATCGCTATTCGCATCGATAGTCCTGGCCCAGTCATGTACAGCCAAATTCGCCTTGGACTGCGTGGCAAGCCATTCCGCTTGTGGAAATTCCGCTCTATGATCCAAGGTGCTGATGTTAAACAGCACTTGTTGAAGAGCGAGACCAGCGGTCAATTTTTCAAACAAAAGGACGACCCTCGCGTGACGCGAGTCGGTAGGTTTATCCGAAAAACCAGTCTGGATGAGTTCCCTCAATTTTGGAACGTATTGATGGGGGACATGAGTCTAGTCGGTACCCGCCCTCCTACTCCAAACGAAGCGATGGAGTATGAAGATTGGCACTGGAAGCGTTTGAATGTGAAGCCAGGCATCACTGGTGAATGGCAGGTGAATGGCCGTTCGGCTATCACTGAATTTGATGATGTGGTCAAACTAGATATTCGTTACCAGAAGCGGTGGAGTATCCGGCACGATTTGAACCTCATTATCCAGACGGTGGGAGCCATCTTTTCTCGCAAAGGTGCTTGCTAGGCAAGCTGCAGCGACAGATTCGCGACATTTGACAACCCCGCCAGTTTATTGGCGGGGTTTTTGGGAAATCTATCCCATCCAATTAGCGATTAGGCTGGGGGGTCATTCGTAGGTATGGCTTAATCTCGGTTACTCCTTTCGGGAACTTGACCTTCGCATCCTCAGTAGAGATGGCTGGAGATACAACAACATCCTCACCGTCTTGCCAATTCACAGGGGTTGCAACGCTGTAATTATCGGTCAACTGCAACGAGTCCAGCACTCGCAAGATTTCCGCAAAATTTCTACCGGTGCTGGGCGGATAGGTGATTGTGAGGCGAACCTTACGGTTGGGATCGATTACGAAAACGGTCCGCACTGTGACTTTGTCATTGGCATTGGGATGAATCATGCCGTATAGATTCGCGACTGACTTATCCTCATCTGCCACGATGGGGTAGTTTACAGAGCATCCTTGAGTTTCGCCAATGTCTCCAACCCAGCCGTTGTGGGAATCGACCCCATCAACGCTGAGGGCAATGACTTTAGCATTGCGATCCGCAAAATCGGATTTCAATTTGGCGACTTCGCCTAATTCTGTTGTGCATACGGGAGTAAAGTCCGCTGGGTGAGAGAAGAACACCACCCAGCTGTCGCCGGCCCAATCGTAGAACGAGATGTCTCCGGCGGTTGATTTTTGAGTGAAATTAGGGGCTGTATCGCCCAGTTGGAGGGACATTCGGGGCTCCTAGATTCAGAACGATCTCTGCAAGTTCGAGTATTGCCCTCATTCTGGCATTAACCCCACTATTCCGATCGGATTTACGGTGTTTCTTTGCAAATGATGATTGATTGGCAAGTCTAGAGGCCGCCTCCATCCAATTGGAGGCGGCCTCATTCGCTGACTCAAAGGCCAGATGAAACGCTACTAGGCAGTTGTCCTCGCGTGCGCTGGAGATTGCAACTGGTTCAGTGCGCTCGGTGCGGCTGGATTGAATTGAGGCATAATCTGAGCTGCAGTGAAACATCCGAAGATGTTGTGACTGTGTAGCCAATGGGCGGACTGAAGATAGCCTAGGACAGGGCCGTTAACGTTGGCTGCCATGCTAGTTTCGTTCCCAAAGGTAAACGTATGGGAGCTGCGCTTCCCTTCAAACGTGATGCCAGTCAGGATCATGGTTGTTTGTAACGGTTTGCGAGGATTTCGGGTATCAATAACCCCGCCGACGGTAACGCGATCGCGCGGACAAATCCCAGCCATCTCCAGCATGAGGTCATCTGCATGTTCCATGTTGGTCAGGTGCATCAAGCCATTGGTTTTGTCCAACATGGCGTCGATCTCATCGTCAGAAAGCGACTGCGCCATCGCAATATCAAAACCATCCATGTGGCCGATGTCTTCGCGAATGGTGCCGCGATAGCGATCCCAGTTGTCGATGCCCACGCCAAATTCAATCGTGACGGATAGAATGTCGACGTAGCTTTGAGCGGCCAATGCTGCTGCAGCCGTTAAGAGGCCAGGGGTTGCGCCCGCACCGGTAACGTGGGTAATGCCTGCTGCTTTCAAAGCGTCAGAACGCTCCAAAATTAATTCCATCGCAGACGTACGCTTGAGGGCGTCAGCAATCACGCCCTTGTAGCCGGTTGCAATGATTCGATCGATAACGGACGGTAAGAAGTCATTGGGCAGGTTGGGCAGTGCAAGGAAAATGGTGTCAATTTCTTTGCCGCGATCGAGTAGCAGTTGGTCGATCGCCCGTTCGCACAGCACTCCACCGGGAAGCATGGCACACCCAGAAAAGTCGTCTTTGAACGGAGCAATGCCGTTGGCCTCGAATGCATATCCCGAGCGATCGAGAATCGCAACTGCTTGGATATCCCGCTTATACTGCACCAATGTCAGCATGGAGCGGCCTAATCCGCCAGATCCGTAAATTGCCAAACGCATCGCTTCGTTTCCGTAATACCTACTCGGCTGCCAATTTTACTCCTGTCGGGGGCAAGAACCCACCCCTGCCTCGCGTGAAGAGACCGATGGTCCGTCGTCCAACCTGAATGAACAGGTAATGGTCTACTACCACAAGCTATGGCAGAGAAAGAATACTCTGCCATAGCAACACTTGACTACTGGTTTAAGGCTGTTGTTCGAGCAGCCTGCTATTTGCCCATGCCCAATTGCTGAGCCTTCTGGTAAACCTTGCCTTCCGTCAGCAGAGACGGTGCAATTACGACATCCACCTCTTGCATCTCTTTGATGGTGGCTGCTCCCAAGGTTCCCATACTGGTTTGCAGGGCTCCCAGCAGGTTGTGGGTGCCATCATCCAGTTTCGCAGGGCCGCGCACAATCTCCTGAATCGTGCCGGTGGTGCCGACTCGGATGCGAGTGCCACGAGGTAGCACGGGGCTAGGGGTTGCCATCCCCCAGTGGTAATCTCTGCCGGGGGCTTCGGAGGCACGGGCAATAGGGGACCCAATCATGACCGCATCGGCACCACAAGCAATGCACTTGCAGATATCTCCACCGGTAATCAGTCCACCATCGGCAATCACGGGTATGTAGCGACCGGATTCTTTGTGAAAATCGTCGCGGGCTGCGGAGCAATCTCCGACTGCAGTGGCTTGGGGAACCCCAACGCCCAAAACTCCTCGGGATGTACAGGCTGCTCCTGGACCAATGCCCACCAATACGGCTGCAGCTCCTGCGCGCATCAGTTCTAGAGTGACGTCGTAGGTGACGCAGTTACCAATGGCCACCGGAATGGTCATGTCGCTGCAGAACTGTTTTAGGTCAAGTGGGGTAATGCCATCGGGAGACTTGTGATCGGTGGATACGACCGTGGCTTGAACGAAGTACATGTCTCCGCCAGCTTCTGCCACCAGTGGGCCGTACTTGGCAGCATTGGCGGGGGTGGAGCTCGCGGCTGCAATGCCCCCCTGCTGTTTAATTTCGCGGATTCGCTGCTGGATTAGTTCTGCTTTAACGGGCTCGCTGTAGAGCTGCTGCATCAGAGGGACAAACTCGGTGGGGCCAACGCTGGCAATTTTGTCCAAAATCGGTTCGGGGTCAGCGTAACGGGTTTGGATGCCGTCCAAGTTGAGAACACCAAACGCACCCAGCTCGGAGAGCAGCACTGCCATGCGGACATCAACAACCCCATCCATTGCACTGGCGATGATGGGCACTTCTCGCTCAAGTCCTCCAATATTCCATCGGGTATCGACCACGTTGGGATCGAGGGTGCGGTTGCCAGGGCATAGAGCAATTTCGTCGAAACCGTATGCCCGACGGGCTGTTTTTCCGCGACCTAGTTGAATATCCACGTTGGTGAAGAGTCCTCGAGATGCTTAACCGTCATAACAGGGTATCAAAGGAATTTTCGGAGTGTCAAAAGCAAATTTATTCATGAATCATGGGCTTTCAGGAATATTTATATTTTCTTAATTGGTTAGGCAATTTCCTGTATGAAGGAAGAAATTGCTGTTACGAAGTCATGGGTGTTTTCGTAGGGTAAGACGTTGCGACCCGGGGTGATGCAGCCAGACCCATGCGGTAGACAATCTAGGTAGTCTCGCAGGCGCTCGCTGGCGGGCTCCACTTGTCCCGTTCGGCTAATACTGGAGGCTGAATCTCCAAAGGTGACGAAGGTCGGCTGCGATAGTGCACCGAGTTGCGGGCGATAGTCTTGCCGCCAGAAGCCTGCCAAGAAGGCGAATACTGCATGGCGGGAGGCCATATCTCGCGAGCCTGCATGGAGAAGGCTGAGCCATTCGCGATCGACCGCGCCGGGCTCGGCAAATAGCTTTTGTTGAGAGAAGGAGTCTAAAAATGCTTTCCGTCGAGCGTAGCGGTAGAAACCGTTGCCCAGGGGCGAGCGAAAGAATCTCCAAGCTAATTGTTGCTGCCATTCCACTGCTGGCTTCGACACAATTGACCAGGCTGGTGGTCCCGACCAAATATGTGCTTTTACTAAAGAATCTGCGTCTGGCAGACCCCCAAGTTCGAGTGCCACCGGCATTAATGCCCCCTGTGTAATCACGATCGCCGGTTGCTGAATCACTGTGGAGATGAAGTGCTGCAATTGTTCCGCCCAGTCCAAAGGTCGGTAGGCCAATGTCGGCATATCGCTTTCCCCACACCCCAACAAATCGGGGCTATAGATAGCGCGATTGGGCTCCAGTTCCTGCCACTTTTGACAGAATCGATGCCAAAACGAACGGGCTAGTCCCACCCCAATGGGATGAATGAGCAATAGGGGAGGCAGGCTACTCGTTTCAGGGCCGTAGACTTCGTAGGCACAGCGGTAGGTTTTCCAGTCGCAAAATCGGGCAGGTGGGATCTCGCACGACTGGCGGGAGGAAGACATATCGTGAGGAGAAGCAGAAGGTTGCATAGGGTCTCTGTGGGGGCATGGGCGGGAATCGAGTTAAGGGTAAACGCGGGTGGCGTTATATTTCAGGAGCTTGTCGATTAGAGGGGATAAGGACGAGCGCGCTCGCTGCCAGGTTGGCGATGACTGCGGTGACTGGAGCTGGATATATGGCAGCAGGTGAATCGGGCTGTTGTCTGCTAATTGTCGAATATAGCTAGGGGCACTAGCCAATACGGGATCGTTAGTATTGAGGTGGGGATCGTTATAAGCAATGACGGTGCCCAGGCGCGTGATACGCAGTTGCTGGCAGTAGGCAATAGACAAGGTGGTGTGGTTGATGGTGCCGAGATGAGGGCGGCTGACGAGTACTAGTGGCAAGTGCCACCGTTGCACTAGATCCGATATTGATAGCTGAGGAGTGAGGGGAACGGCCAGTCCACCGGCACCTTCTACGACAGTGACGTCGCAACGCTCTCTCAGGATATGAAAATCGAGATCGAGCACCTGTGGGTCAATCTCCACTGGTGGAGTCATCTGCTCAGCCGCCAGTTGCGGTGCGGCAGGCAGTGGAAAGACATAGCTGCATTGAACGATCGCTTGGGGAGCGATGCGAGCGACCAACTCACAATCGGGCGATATCCACTTGTTGGAGGCGTCGTCAGATGCGAACGCGCCACTTTGAACGGGCTTGTAGTAGCCCACTGTCAGTCCTCGCTGCAGCAAGCAGTGGCACAGCAATGCACTGACGACTGTTTTTCCCACATCGGTATCCGTACCGCTGATAAATACAGCCTTAGACATGGAGACTTTAGCCATGAAGAAAGTTGGCGAAATGGGTTGGTTGCTTAGCCGTGGCTGCGGGGTTGGGTGCTATCGCCAATAGGGGCCTCAAAATTGGATGCCTGCCCTGTGTTTGCGGCGTTGGTGAGTGGTAAGCGATCGCGCAAAGCGGTTAAGTTGCTGGCCAAGATGAGTTTGGGTTGTTCGCCAATCGCCGTTCCTAATGACTGGCCGCCGCCGTCCAGGAACTCAAAATGGGGAATACCGTTGACGCGGTAGCTTGTTAGCTCTGGCAGCCATTTCGTGTTGTCAACGTTGAGCATGACAAAATTAATGTCCCCAGCGAAGGACTCTTCTAGCTCTGCCACTGTAGGAGCCATCTGGCGACAACTGGTGCACCAGTCTGCATAGAACTCAATCAATGTGGGCTTGCCATTGGCCTGTGCGACTTCTAGGGGCACAGCCCGTTGTGCCAGCGATTCTAAACTGATCTGACCGCCTTGAACTTGAGAGGCGAAAAATAGGACCAATCCCAGCCCGATCGCTGCGATCGCGATCGCGGCATTACGCAGTTTTCCAGAAATCTCTGTCACGACAAATGCCGGGAACTCAACACTTTCTAGTATGTCACCGTCAGTCTGCTGCTAGCTAGAGGGCACTCTACTGATGTGATGTGGGTGGTGGAGTGTTTGATGATTGCACTGCCAATTAGAGCGATCCGACCAGACGTACGACCCAGCGTCTGTGCCCTCACCCGAAAATTATCGATACGCTGAAGGCGTAGTCTTAACAGCCGTATCGCTATAAATGTGGATTTGGCATGCGTTCGGGAGATTGCGGCAGTCGTGGAGATCGCGAGCGTGCTTCCCCTCCTGTCAGTCTCGAATTTGATCTGATGGGACTCTGATGTCACTCACAGTCTTTTCTCATCCGTGACACCGATGGTCGATGAAGTTAGACCAATGACCAGTTAGCAACGTGCTAGTCGACACTGCCTTTTCTTTCCGATCAGATCGGTATCTAAAGTTTGGCATGGTCCCGATCTGAGAGGCGATGTTCGTATTTCCTTTCACGGGCAGACTGCCACTGACACTCTCCCAGATTCAACCCTTGTGATGTTTCTGTCTATCTCGTGAAAATCCTGCTAGTTGAAAACGACTCGTATTTAGCCGAACGCCTGGAAACGGCGTTGTCGAAGGAAAACTATGTGGTCGATCTGGCTCAAACTGCGTCTGAGGCTGAGGGATTTGTTGACACGTTAGAGTACGACCTGGTTTTGACAGAGGTTGCTCGCCCCCGCATTGATGGAATTCGGCTGTGCAAGCAGTTGAGATCGCAAGGAAAGCACATGCCCATCATGCTGTTGACGGATGAGGGTGATGCAGAGCGACAGTTGGCGGGGCTGGATGCGGGGGCAGATGATTACGTCGTCAGTCCTTGCGATTTCTCGGAGCTGATGGCCCGGATTCGTGCTCTTTTGCGGCGGGGAAGCGCTGCAGTGATGGAAGTCTTGGAGTGGCGATCGCTCGCTCTCGATACGGGCTCTTGCGAAGTGACCTATGACGGGTTTTCCATTGGCTTGACCCGCAAGGAATACGGAATTTTAGAGTTGTTCATGCGCAACACTCGCCGCATCTACAGCCAAAGCGCCTTACTCGATCTGCTGTGGTCGTTTGAAGAACCCCCCGGAGAGAACACCGTTCGAGCCCATATCAAAAGCTTGCGCCAAAAGCTCAAGCGGGGGGGAGTCCCAACTGATTTTATTGAAAC
Organism: Cyanobacteria bacterium J06642_12; assembly: GCA_039817825.1. GTDB lineage: Bacteria > Cyanobacteriota > Cyanobacteriia > Thermostichales > PCC-7336 > PCC-7336. The sequence goes on from JBCBVA010000010.1 coordinate 16,059, forward strand.
GGTTTACGGCATGGGGTATCGGTTGCGCCAGCCGCCAGAAGGGGAATTGGCGGCTCTTAGCCAAGCTTCCAGTCCTCTAGCCCTAGTTAGTTCTCAATCCTCATTCAGTCCACTCTCAACTGAAGTAGCGCCTGCAAATTCTGAAGAAGTCGCAAGCTATCGCGAATGTCTGGACCCGGAATTGGCCGATATTTGGGAACAAGCTCAGGGACATATCCAAGAACGGTTGGGCACGATCGAGCAGGCGATCGCTGCGATTAAATCTCAAACCCTTGCACCGCAACAGCGCCAGGAAGCTCACCGGCAAGCACACACATTAGTTGGTTCGCTGGGGGCATTGGGCCTGCCACGCAGTTCACAACTCATTCGCAGTGTGCAACAGTGTTTGCGCCCAGATCTGCCGTTAGATTCTTCTACGATCGAGCGGCTGGAGCAATCCTTTGCAGAGCTGGCGACAATGCTTTCTCAATTGGTTGTGGAGCCAGTCAATAGAGTGGGGGCTACCGACACTAGGGATATAGTTCCGTCTGCCTCTCTCTCCGTTTCACCTCGACCTGCCAGTCTTGATTTGGAACGGGACACAGCAAGTGAGGGCTATCAGTTGTTGATTGTGGATGACGATGTCGATCTGGCTGCTCTGATTAGCTTGGAGGCCAGTAAGTGGGGGATCCAAGCCCATACGGCAGCCAGTATTGCCCAGGCACGGCAGGCGATCGGTCAACATCCTCCCGATGCGGTGTTGTTGGATTTAGGGTTTCCCGATTCAGCGGATAGCGGCTTTACATTGCTCGAAGAGCTAGCCACCCAAAATACCGATATTCCGGTAGTGGTGTTTACCGCATCGGAAGATTTTGCGACGCGGGTCAAAGTTGTGCGGTTGGGGGGACAAGCGTTTTTGCAAAAACCCGTCCTTCCCCGCCAGGTGCTCGAAGCAATTTCTCAAATTTTGGAGCAGGGGGAGGAAGCGGACGCCAAAGTAGTGGTGGTTGACACCGATCCGCGCACTCTCGATCTCGTGCGTACGGTGCTCCAGCCCTGGGGATTCCAGCTTGTTTTAGTTGACGATCCCGCTCAGTTTTGGGAAACACTGGTTGCAGCCACTCCCGATTTGCTAATTCTGGCCAGTGATATGCCCGATATTGATGGTATCGATCTGTGTCAAGTGGTGCGCAACGATCCACAGTGGGGCTCGCTGCCCGTGTTGTTTTTGGCGGATGGTAACGGTTCAACCGATATCAATGGTTTGTTTGCTGCGGGAGGCAACGACTACGTTCGCAAACCCATTACCGAACCCGAGCTGGTAGCACGGGTGCTGTCGCAGTTGGAACGCTCGTCAGGAAACGGCCACAGAGATACTCTCGACCCCGTGACGGGGATTATGGGACGCCGCCGATCTCTGAGAGAGTTCTCTCGGTTGTTGTATTTGGCCAGCCGTCACCATCAACCGCTTAGTCTGGTGGTGGTGAAAGTTAATAACCTGGCGGAGATTGAACAGAGCTTTGGTCAAATCGTCAGCCATCAAGTGCTAAAGCGGGTGGCGGATGAATTGCAGGGTAACTTGCGACAGGAGGACATTGTGGCCCGCTGGGAGACAGATACCTTTGCGGTGTGTGCTTACGACATGGATCGGTTTAACGGTATTCGGCGACTATCCTCAATTCTTGGAAGACTCCAATCTCAACCCATTCAAAGCGGTGAGGATGAAGTTAAGGTACAGCTCAGTTGTGGCATTGCTGAGTATGGTGATCGCGGACAGGATTTGTATAGCTTGTACCGAGCAGCTACTGAAGATCTGGCGGTTGTCTAGAATTAATCGCATTCCTAGAGAGCTAGAGTTCGCCACACGCGCGGCTAAGACTGTTTAGATCGATCGGACAGATTGATTGCGTGGATTGGTTGTGTGGATTAAGTGTGTCGATCGTTCGTTTGCAGGCAGTAGACTTTCTAAAGAGAAAAGATACTTACCATGTTGGCTGACGGATTTGTTATTCTCGTAACATAAGTCAATGAACTAGACTGTCAAAATGGCTCATGTTACCTACATGTCGTCCTTATTGAATCGCGACTGAGATTCTCAGCGCAAACGTAGCTTCGGCATTTGACTGTAACTGTTTTCCTGTCTGCTGGTTCAGCCCATTTTTAATACTGTTGTCTTTGATATCTGAGTACGAATCCGATTGCACAGCTAGTCTCATCTGCGGCAAGTGGCTGAGATTTGGCATTGAACTCCCCCGTCATGAGGATTGACTCCGTGGCTACTTCTCCATTACGCGTTGGTATTGTTGGTGCCGGTTCATCTGGTGTCTATCTGGCTCACCTGCTATCTCGCTTCAACGTCGACATCACTCTGTTCGAGCGCTCCTCCTATCCCCGTGCAGAGGGTTGCGGTATTCTGCTGGTCTCGTCCGGAATGGAAGCCCTGTTTGAAGGGGATGCTGGCCTGTGCAGTGCAATTGTTGACTCTGGGGCGATCGCTCGCACCTACGAATTTCGCAACATGCGCGATCGCCTGGTCAACAGCCATGTTGCAGAGTACGAGGGAGACGAGCAGCCCAGCGTGTTGGTCCATCGAGGCAAGATCCTAGACGCGCTACTCGACCGGCTGAACCCCAGTTGCTTGCAGGCGAATGCCAAACTGGTGAACACTACCCAAACCGACGCCGATATCACCGCTCACTTTGCGGATGGTAGTACCTGGACGGGAGATGTGTTGGTGGGGGCTGACGGCATTTTCTCTACCGTTCGAGAAGCCGTGGTGCCCAACGTACGTCCTCGCTACCTAGGGGATGTGGTTTGGCGAGGGATCGTGCCCGACACTGAGTTTTGCCGCGATGGTAATTTCATTGTTTACATGCGTAGCCGTGGTGTGTATGCCAATTTCTTTGACTTAGGAGGAGGGTACACCCATTGGGGATTCTTTATTGAAAAGGAACAGACGGGTGACGATCGCGCTCGCTCCACTCCCCAGGATGTTTCCATGCCTGCAGAGGAATTAGCCAAAATCCCAGATGCCCCCCGCACCATTATCGAAGGCACTAATCCTGCAGATATCAAGTGCAGGTTCTCATATGACCTGGATATGCTGCCGTGCATTCGTAACGGTCGCATTATCTTAATTGGCGATGCAGCCCATGCGAAAAGTCCTACCCGTGCTCGCGGCATGACATCTGGTTTGGAAGATGCCCTCTCCCTCTCTCGCTATATTGCCGAGAGTACTCCAGACGCCATCCAGCAAAGTTTGGCTGACTTTCAATCCGAACGACTTCCCATCAACCACGAATACCAGCGCAGCAGTCGTGAAATTAGCCGAAAGGTAGGACGCAAGCGGCCCCTGCCAGGGGCTGCAATGGCGACGAAAACTGCGATCTCTCGATCCATGGAGTAAGCAAGATAGTCTATCCTCGAGCGTAGATAGCCCGTCGAAAGCAGTTTTCGAATTGTTTGGACGCCCCCAGCCTGCGAACCGGCTTCAATGTCGCTGCACCTACTCTCTCTTGGAGGTCACTTGCCGATGGTCACCCCTTCTCTGGTTCCCCTTGTGACTCGCAATGGTAGTGGAGTGCCCACAGCATTTTTGCGCCATTGCGGCACTTGGGAAGGGACGGCGAGGCGAATCGAGCCTGCGGGAGTTCAGATAGACTCTCACTTGGTTCGGGTCCACATCGAAGTTGACGGTAACGGCTACGTTCAGACTAATACCGTTCGTATTGGTACTCCTCGCGAGGTAACGGCTTCGTACCACGGACATTTTGAAGATGAGATTTTAGTCTTTCCCCTCACGGATGAGGTCTACACCCTAGGCGGAGATAAGGCGTCTGCGTTTTCCGGGACCGCTTGGGCGCTGACTGACGATCTAATCCTCTATCAAGGCAGCCGCACGTTGGGGGACAAGCAAACCTCCTACAACGAAGTGATTGCGTTTGAAGGAAGCGATCGCCGCATCCGTACCACCCAACTGTTCGAGGATGGCGCCTACAAACTCGTGACCATGATTGACGAAATTCGAGTAGGTTGATTCCCTCCACCAGAGCTCAAAGCCTACCATCAGACCTCAAACCTAGTTCAAAACGCAAACGGAGACGGTACCAGCACCGTCTCCGTTTGTGGAGTTGTTCTTAAGAGCTTCAGTTGAACGTCAAGCCCCCCTAAACGGCAACCATCAGCATCTCTTCAACTTTGGCAATGACATCTTCAGGCTGCACAATCGTGGCGTTCTCCAATGTACCGTTGTAAGGAGTTGGGATGTCCTGGGACGCCAAGCGAGCAACCGGTGCATCCAGTTCGTCGAACAACTCTTCCATGATTCTGGAGCTGAGTTCGGAGCCGATTGCCCCGGACTTCATACCCTCTTCCACAATCAACACGCGGTGGGTTTTGCGTACGGACTCGCCAATGGTTTCCATGTCCAACGGTTTGAGGGAAATCAAGTCGATGACTTCAGGATCGATTTCGTTAGCCACCAGTGTTTTGACTGCCTTCATGACGTGATAGCGCATGCGCGAGTAGGTCAGGATGGTGATGTCCTTACCCGGTCGCACGATTTCCGCCTTATCCAGAGGGCACAGATATTCCTCGTCAGGTAAATCTTCCTTCAGGTTGTAGAGCAGGACGTGCTCGAAGAACAGTACGGGGTTGTCATCTCGAATGGCAGCTTTCAGCAAGCCTTTCGCGTTGTAGGGGGTGGAGCAAGCCACCATCTTTAAACCTGGAACGGCCTGGAAATACGACTCCAGACGTTGGGAGTGCTCTGCTCCCAGGTTGCGTCCAACACCACCGGGGCCGCGAATCACCATCGGTACCTTGAAGTTGCCGCCCGAGGTGTAGCGCAGCATGCCCGCGTTGTTAGAAATTTGGTTGAAGGCCAGCAGCAAAAAGCCCATGTTCATGCCTTCCACAATTGGGCGCAATCCCGTCATGGCAGCACCCACAGCCATTCCCATAAAGCTGTTTTCGGCAATCGGAGTATCCAGCAGCCGAAGATCGCCGTACTTCTTGTACAGGTCCTTGGTGACTTTGTAGGAGCCACCGTAATGACCGACGTCCTCACCTAGGACGAATACGTTGCGATCGCGGGCCATTTCTTCATCGGTTGCTTCGCGAAGGGCATTGAATAAAAACGTTTCTGCCATGATCTCGACTCAAAAAAACTGTTGCAGGAGGGCGGGAGACTGGCGTGCAGTCAAACCGGAAAGCATTGGGAAGAGGACTATTGCGAAGGGTTATTCGTCTTCCGCGAAAATATATCGGTAAAGTTCGTCCACCGTGGGTTCCGGGCTATCGAGCGCAAACTCCACAGCATCTTCAACCTCTTTACGGATGTTGAGGGCAATCTCGTCAAATTCAGCCTGGGTCATCAGGGTGTTCTCGAGGGCATGGTTCTCGAACATTTTGATGGGATCTTGCTTGCGCCAGAACTCTTTTTCTTCCTCAGAGCGCAATTCGTCAGGGTCTGCCAACGAGTGACCTCTAAATCGGTAGGTCATACACTCCAACAATGTCGGGCCTTCACCCGCACGAGCACGCTCCAATGCCTGCTGAGTGGCCTGACGAACCGCCAGAACATCCATCCCGTTAATGCGATACCCAGGCATGCCAAAGGCTGCAGCTTTCTTGTAAATCTCGACATCGGACGTGGCCCGCTCGTGCAGCATGCCGATCGCCCAATTATTATTCTCAATCACGTAAATGATGGGCAGTTTCCACAACTGCGCCATATTCAGACATTCAAAAAATTGACCGTTGTTTGAAGCTCCGTCTCCAAAAAAGCAGGCAGTGACCTGATCGGTACCGCGATACTTGGCAGAAAACGCCGCTCCAGTCGCTACCGGAATCCCTTCGGCAACGAAGGCATAGCCTCCTAAAAAGTTGTGTTCGGCAGAGAACAGGTGCATGGAGCCTCCGCGCCCTTTACTGCAGCCTGTAGCCTTGCCAAACAGTTCGGCCATCACCGAACGGGCAGACACACCAGCGCTGAGGGCATGGACGTGCTCGCGATAGGTACCCGCAAAATAGTCCGTCGGCTTCATGGCCTTAATGACCCCTGTGGTCACCGCTTCTTGGCCGTTGTACAGGTGGACAAACCCGAACATTTTGCCCTTGTAGTACATCTCGGCGCACTTGTCCTCGAATTGCCGCCCCAGTTGCATGTCGCGATAGATTACCAGCGCCTCTTCGCGAGTCACGGTTGCCTGCTGTTCTCCATCGGGAGGTAGATTCGTTAACTTGGGAGGGGCAAATTCTTGAACCATCTAAAGGTGCTGCACGGAGCAGGATGTCTGGACAGGTATCGTACTCGTCTGCATGCGCTAAGCAAGCTTAACTGCAGGGTTTTAGCGAGCATTTAGCAGAGACCTTAAAACTACCACAAGGTTTCTCCATCCACTGGACTGATGCGGCTTGCCTCTACTGTCTCACTTCTGAACCAACCGTCAAGTTAGGTGATGACTTTATGCCATCTCCATTCGCCGAGGGGGAATTCAGGCGCACTCAGTTGAGGAGTGTCGGGGGCATCGATAGCTCGTGGGTTTTACCAAATAGAATCATTTCTCGGTGCCTAATGGCAGTGATTGCCACTCCCCACGGAAATGTGAATGATTCAAACGATTCGGACGTAATTCGGTCTAGATCCAAATCTTCGACTACTTTTTTCAAAATTTCCAGCAATTGCATGCGTAACGCTTCTAGTTGCTCGGGAGAGTCGGCAGCGTAAACGCGATCGAGCAATGAAAGAATTTCAATGTTGTACTGATCGGCTCGGTTTTTCTGGCGCATTAACCAACGTTGGTGTACCTGCCATGCACTGGACGCGCCCAATACTGTCACCGAGACAATCAGACCAATGGCTTCTGCATACGTGACCAAAAAGCTCGGTCGATCTTGTGTGTAGTAACTTTCGGCTCCGATGTGAACTGGAATTCCAAAATTAAGGCTGGATGTTGGCACAGAAATTGCGGCCGATCCCGGATGGAGAGCAATCAATTCGCGGCGATATTCGTTTAGCACTTGCGTAATATTTGCCACCACCTGAGCATCGAGGTTCTGATCGGCCAGTATTACTGCCTGAACGGCGACAGCAGGGGTGTCGTTGACCGGTATGGGAGGAGAACCGCTGTATGCTCCCTGTGGAACAGTCTCCTGGCTCAAAAACGGTTGAGTTAGGCGTAGAGCGTCTACTTGTTCGATCGCCACCAATCCTGCCTGACTCTCTTGCATGAGTTCGGCCATGCCTCGGTTTCCCAGGGCCATCACTCTTGAAAGCGCATCCACCTCGCCATCTAAGAGAGCTTGATTGGCCTCGATCGGAGGTAGGGCAACATGATCGAGATTGTCTTGTGTGAGGCCGTAGTGACGTGCCAACTTCCAGAACAGAGCATACGAGCCGCTGCCTTCTTGCATCAGGGCGACCCGCCGTCCACGCAGATCGCCAAACACTTCGATGCCGCTGTCGGGGGCGGCAATGACATGTAACATCTCTGGAAATAGAGAGGCGACTGCGCGGGCAGATGGGCTTGCAGGAGTATCGTTTTGGGCTAGTGCTAGCTGTACCTCCCCTTCCTCAAGCATGTGCAAGTTCTGCACGGCTCCGCGGGTGGCGACGACCTCAATCTGGATGCGTGGGTAATGCTCTGCAACGACCTGCGATAGTGCCTTACCGAATGCGTAATACTGACCGCGCGTACTTCCTGTGGCGATTGTAATGGTGTGGGTGCGGTTGCTCTCCCGTACAGCCATAATCCCGAAGGCCACCCCCATAGACAGGCTGGCAACCACGATGGGCAGAACAATGCGGCTTTGCATGGTGTGACTGGAAAACCCTGATGAATAGGAAATCGTTTATTGAAGTCGCCGGAAACCTGGTGCTTTTAAATCAAAACTGGTTAATTCTAAACCGGTCAAGTCTTAACCGGTGAGATGGTGATAGTTCTAACGTCGACAAGCATGTAGCTGTCGACAGATACCATCCCTGCAAGTAAGCCTGACAAGTCAATATATGACTCATCCGCTTGAAAACAAGACTCGGTTGAAAAACATTGACAGACTATTCAATAGCAGGAGTCAATCTGCGTTGAAATTAATTTGACTGTACTGATGGGGCCAAATTCCGTCAAGAATGCAGCGTTGGCGAGACGATCGGTCTTGATTTCGCAGGCCTATCGGATTTACGACCTCGAATGCGGCTGTTTCTGCCGTTTTGATGTATTTTCGCTAAACTTTGCGGTAACGCACCTTCCGTTCAAGTTCTTTGGTTTGGTGGCTGTTCATTTAGAGGCTGTATTTCGAGCGTCAGACCGAGTTATGTTCCTTTACTCTGGGGTTGACATGCTAACTGGTATTGAGTTTGTTTGGTGAATTGAGATAGTTTGATGAGCTGTGCCATATATGAGGTCTGGCCACCAGTTACCATCTGCTGTCGATTGGATCGCCGTCATGTTTGAGTGGCTGGGGCAGCTGTTAGGGGGGCGATGGTTAGAATCCAGGCCGACAGCGGTCGCCCGTTGTCGAAGAGAGAGTTCGAAAGCGCTATCTGCATCTAGGACAGCCCACCGCAAGTTGGAAGCATCGATCGCTTTTTTGGCTCAAGCTGCAGTCGATCAGGAAATGGCGTATCGTCAGTTGGAACAGCAGTATCTCGCCAAGGTGAACGAACTTAAGCAGTGCGACGATCGCCTTCTAAAGATGAGTCAAGTTGGCTATACCAGTGCAATTCGTTCGCTAGTCAGTCGCCAGCGCCAGTTGGAACAAGCATTGCCCGACATGAAGGCGGCGGTGGAGTCCGGTCATAGACAGCACCAGGCCATCCAGCACACCCTTCAACAATTGCGCAACAAGTTGCGGCACCAGCGCGGAATGTTGCGCCAACTGCACCAGCAAAGTGTATTTAACCGGGCAGAAGCTGCTCGGTTGGATAGCGAGTCAGCGGTGAATTCTGCCAGCCATCACCTGGAGCGCGCTCAGCAAGCCCTGTTGCAGCAGCAAGATGAATTGCAGACTTTTAGACGTCTCTCTACCGATGAAACAGCAGCGTTACTGGCTGCTTTCGATCGGCTTGAGTACCATTCCTCCAGCCGGCGCTCAAGCCTGAAGTAGCGTGTTTAGAGAGGGCGTTCTAGGGGGCCAGCAGTGGAGCTAAATTGACGACCGACCCAACAATGGCAACAGCAGGGGTCGTCAGGCCCAAGCTATCGTATTCCTGTTCGATGCTGAGCAGGGTGGTGGTGACAACGGATTGGCGGGGGGTTGTGCCCCAACTGACAACTGCGACCGGAGTATCGGCGGGTTTGCCACCAGTAATCAGGGCTGTCGCGATCGTCTGCAGGTTGTAGATTCCCATGTAAATCACCAGGGTTTCGGTTCCTTGGGCCAGAGCTGACCAGTTGACCTTGGGGCGATACTTATTAATCGCTTCGTGCCCGGTGACGAAGGTGACTGACGAGCTGTACTCACGGTGGGTGACTGGAATGCCAGCATAGGCTGGGGCTGCGATGCCCGCCGTAATGCCAGGAACCACTTCCACATCAACTCCAGCCGCGTTTAGCCCCATCATTTCTTCTCCCCCTCGCCCAAAGACGAATGGATCGCCCCCCTTCAAGCGCACCACTACGGCGTACTCTGTCGCCAACCCAATTAAAAGCTGAGTAATGTCCTCTTGAGGAAGTGTATGCTTATCTTTCTGCTTGCCTGCGTAAATCCGTCGAGCATCCGCAGACACGATATCCAATATGGCTGGACTGACTAAAGCATCGTAGACAACAACATCGCAGTTTTCCAGAAGCGACTTGCCGCGCACAGTCAGCAGACCCGGATCTCCAGGACCTGCACCAACCAAATAAACTTTGCCAGTCATGTCTGTTTGGATCTCTCAGCAATCGGTGTAAACAACGTGTCAGGGTGGGTCGTACCGAGCGCAGGTACACAGTGCGGAGGCTATCGACTGTCCTCTAGCAGCACCCTACTTAGTGCGAGGTGAATGTGGTTCCGCTGCCAGTCTCTTAGGCCGCCTGCAGGTCGTTTGACCCGGCTTCATTCAGCGCTCCAATGACGAGTTCCCGGACGGCATCGACCCAAAGGGGATGAGGCATCAGTACCGGAGAAATGTGCACGTGTAGTTGAGGTCGCTCTGCCTCCAGTTGACGGGCAGTCTCTGACAGGCGATCGGACAGCCAGCCGGGAAACAGCAGACCTGTCAGCACTCCAATACGCCGGTTTCCTGCTTCATACAGCAGGCGAACGCGATCGTCGAGATGGGGCATTTGTTTGGCATATGCCGTTACTACTGGTTGCCCGATGCCATTGGGTTCGGCGGTTGATAGCCGCTGGGCAATGTGCTCGAACTGAGTTGAAAAGGAAGGACGTCGGCTACCGTGTCCCCACAACACCCAAGCCTGGCAAGTTGGCATCGTGCTGGTGTGAGAGGCCAATACATTGGCAAGTTGTTGGGTTTGTCCGATGGGATGGGTCAGGTGGAAAGATAGGCGGGGACACAAGAGTTTTGCGTCGGCAATGGCGGCAGGGATGTCTTCGCGAACGTGTACTCCTTCAGCCATCAGCACTGGAACGATCGCAACATCTGAGATATCCCCAGCAGGAGCAACAGTTTGCACCGCTCGCCGTAGCTGGTAACTGAGCGGATCGGCGGCTAATTCGAGCTGGCATCCAACCACGCACCAGTGGAGCAGTCGTTGCTGGCAGGTGCGGACAAATGTCTCGAACTGCTGGCTGGCCCGGCGATCGCGACTGCCGTGACAAACCAGTGCTACTAGGGGGTGTTGGCGATCGCTCAAGGAACCGTTCCGAAAGTGAAGTTTGATAGAAAGTCTATTGTTCGCCGGTGGGGCTAGCTGGACTGAGTGTGTCGTGAGCACTCCTGGCCGACTCTCGTACAGTAGCGTTCCTCGAATAGCGCCGTGTCCTTGCAAATAAGGCAACAAGCGTCACTGGGCAACAAGCTAGCAATTAACCAATCCTAAGAGCTAGCGATGCTTCCACACGTAGTGAGAGCTCCCACACGTTGAAACATTGCTTGCAAAAAGGTGTACAGCATAAAGGGAAAACCGTTCGCAACAGGCAGTAGATGTTGAACTGTTACGTACCTGTGCCAAGCATTAAGTGGACGAACTCAAATATGGTAACTGCCTGCGCACTTCATTGCGTGAGAGAGGTGGTGGGTTGAGGAACCGGCAAGACTATCCGATATGAAGGCTGACTGCAGGTGACCGTTGGAGACTCTAGAGACTGTCCGTGAAGGACAAACTGTGCCAAAACCCACAATCTAGTTGAGGTTGCTGGCTCTACCCTAAAGTGATTCGTCGGCTCGCTTCAAGTCTGGATGCCGTGCGGAAACTGTGGAAGTTTGACGTTTCAGTTGTCGCATCCCTGAGTTCTAAGTTAAGTTTAGTTAACACTCACGCCCAAGCCCCAGCAAACTATCGACCGTTTTGAGCTTAGTTATGAAACATCCGCAGCAAGCTGTATGGAAGCGTTCGCTAGTGGCGATCGCGGCCAGCGCACTCCTTCTTCAAGCGCCTGTGATTGGCCAAAATCCCGCTCAGGCGGCACCGACCTCTCCGTTGGAATACGGCGAGTTCTTGCAATGGGTTAGCGAATGCGAAGCGCCGGATAACGCCTGTAAAATTTCTAGTGTTACTATCAGCGACACGAACGGTAATACGTCTGCTGAGGTCCGCGCTGTAGATGCTGCCACTGATGGTCAAGAGCAATCGTTCCGCGTCAACCTAGTTCCCAACCCCACGCGCACATCTGCGCTAGCGAACCGCCTGACAGAGGCCGGCATCGACGTCGCTTACCGCCAGCGAGGTGAGGGCAATGTACTGCTGAGCGTGCTGGGAAATCTGTTTATACCCATTCTGCTGTTGGTTGGCTTGTTCTTCTTGTTCCGTCGGGGCAATGCGGGTGGTGGTCCCGGTCAAGCAATGAACTTCGGCAAATCTCGGGCCCGATTCCAGATGGAAGCGAAAACCGGGGTCAAATTTGATGATGTTGCCGGTATCGAGGAAGCCAAGGAAGAGCTTCAAGAAGTTGTTACGTTCCTGAAGAAGCCCGAGCGATTTACTGCGGTTGGAGCCAAAATTCCTAAAGGGGTTTTGTTAGTAGGTCCTCCCGGTACCGGTAAAACGTTGCTGGCCAAGGCCATTGCCGGTGAAGCTGGTGTTCCGTTCTTCTCCATTTCCGGCTCTGAGTTTGTGGAGATGTTTGTTGGTGTGGGGGCCTCCCGCGTCCGCGACTTGTTCAAGAAGGCCAAAGAAAATGCCCCTTGCATTATCTTTATCGACGAGATTGACGCTGTCGGTCGCCAGCGTGGTGCCGGTATCGGTGGTGGTAACGACGAGCGAGAGCAAACTCTGAACCAGCTTCTAACCGAGATGGATGGTTTTGAGGGCAACACCGGCATCATTATCATTGCGGCAACTAACCGTGCAGACGTTTTGGACTCCGCTCTCATGCGTCCCGGTCGTTTTGACCGTCAGGTTACGGTCGATCGACCCAGCTTCAGAGGTCGCCACGACATTCTCAAGGTTCATGCTCGTGACAAGAAGCTATCGGATGACGTCAATCTTGAAACCATTGCTCGCCGTACCCCTGGATTTGCGGGTGCCGATCTGGAAAACTTGCTGAACGAAGCGGCCATTTTGGCCGCCCGTCGCCAGCAGTTGACGATCACCAATAAGGATATCGATGACGCGATCGACCGCATCACGATTGGTCTCACCAAGCCCCCGCTGTTGGATAGCAAGACAAAGCGTCTGATTGCCTATCACGAGACAGGTCATGCCCTGTTGATGACTCTGCTTGAATATTCAGATGACCTCAACAAAGTGACGATTATTCCTCGGTCGAGTGGTGCGGGTGGTTTCGCTCAGCCCATTCCGAACGAAGAACAGATGGACAGCGGACTGTACAGCCGAGCCTGGATGCTCGATCGCGTTGTTGTGGGCTTTGGTGGTCGTGCTGCTGAGGAAATTGTCTTTGGCTACAGCGAAGTGACGACTGGTGCCAGCAACGACCTCCAGCAGAACACTGGCTTGGTGCGCCAGATGGTGACCCGCTTTGGCATGTCCGATCTTGGCCCATTGATGCTGGAGCAACCCAATCAGGAGGTCTTCCTGGGTGGTAACTGGAACCGCAGCGAGTTATCTGAGGATGTTGCGGCTCGGATTGACATGCAAGTGCGCGAAATCCTGGAGCGCTGCTACCAGAAGGCTCGCTCTGTCCTGCTGGAGAACCGTGATTTGGTCGATCGTCTGGCGGAAACCCTGATCGAGCGGGAAACGCTAGATGGGGATGAATTCAAGGCAATTGTGGCCGAGTACACCACTATCCCTGAGAAGGCTAACGTTACCCCCAAATTGGGGTAATGACTTCTGACAAGCCGCCTGTTCTGAGAACAAGTAGCCGAAGGCGTGGCTGGCAGAACGTCAGCCACCCTTTTTGCAGTTGCACTCTTGGCGGTTACTGGCAACAGTTTGCTTGAAGCTCCAGCGCGATCTCAAGGAACTGCAGCCAACAGGGATCGGAAGGGGCCGCAGTTCCGTCTTGTCTTGCTTGAAAAAGCAAATGGTCAGATGGCAGGCAAGTATTGGCCCTGCCATCATTCACTATAGACTCAACCTCTGAACTCGATAGCGTTTGTATTGCTAAACTACCTGATGCCTGAACGTTTCTCAGGCTAGAAGGGGGTTAGCTCATAATGTTAATGCTCGTAGTCTGTAGCTGGAACGCTATTAATCACTAGCGTCTCAGTTTGTATGGAACTTTCGGAAGGCGTTTTCAGGCCGATTTTTGATTCCTCAGGCAGTCAACTGGAGAACATCTGATATCTTCTTAGAGCTTGATATTTTGCTGTCAGAACGAGACTGTGCTCTCTGCACTCAACAGACCTAGCACACAGAAGGGGCCATGATGACCCGTTTCGAGAAATACAAATCTAAAGATGCCAGGAACCAGACTTGAACTGGTGACACGAGGATTTTCAGTCCTCTGCTCTACCAACTGAGCTATCCCGGCGAGTCAAGCAGCGCCTTGTGTTTCAGACGCAGTTAAGAGCATAACGAACTGTGTACTACCGTGCAAGCCCTTCATGAACCAAGAATTTCAATTGCACGAAATTGACATCTGCGATCGCGGCTTGTTAGTATTCATCTTCGGTGCAATAGTCGAAATCTAGTGCAACCGTACCCAGGTGCGGAGCTGCCATTCGCTACGGTTGCATGCCTGCAAAATCAATCTATTACTACCTACCCAAACCTCAACCCCATGCCCACTATTCAGCAGCTAATTCGAGAAGAACGAAGCGTCGCGAAGCAGAAATCTAAGTCCCCTGCGCTCAAGGCTTGCCCTCAGCGCCGCGGTGTTTGCACCCGCGTCTACACCACCACTCCGAAGAAGCCTAACTCTGCTCTGCGCAAAGTTGCTCGTGTCAGGTTGACATCTGGGTTTGAGGTAACGGCTTACATCCCCGGAATTGGGCACAACTTGCAGGAACACTCCGTTGTGATGATTCGTGGCGGTCGTGTGAAAGACTTGCCTGGTGTTCGGTATCACATCATTCGTGGCACTCTCGATACTGCTGGCGTAAAAGATCGGCGCCAGGGCCGTTCCAAGTACGGCGCAAAGCGTCCCAAAGACTAGGCACCATTGAGACATTGCTTTTGAGCAGTCTCTGTCTTTCATCTCCGAGTTTTTTCAATCATCGCTAAGTAGGTCAGTTTCAATTATGTCCCGCCGCAATCGAGCCACTCGCCGCGAAGTTACCCCCGACCCCAAGTACGGTAGTCGTTTAGTTGCCATGTTGATCCGCAAGCTCATGCTGGATGGCAAGGCATCGCTTTCTTCCAAGATTGTTTACGACGCAATGGATATTATTGCCGAGCGTACTGGTGCCGATCCTCTAGAAGTGGTTGAGAACGGCTTGCGTAACGCCACTCCTATGGTTGAAGTGAAAGCCCGCCGCGTAGGTGGTGCAACGTATCAAGTCCCGATGGAAGTCCGTGGCGAACGGGGAACTACCCTGGCCCTGCGTTGGTTAAGTAATTTCTCGCGCTCTCGCCCCGGCAAGACCATGGCCATGAAGCTGGCTAACGAGCTGATGGATGCCTCCAATGAAACGGGCAACACCATTCGTAAGCGTGAGGAAACTCACCGCATGGCTGAAGCCAACAAGGCGTTTGCACATTACCGGTATTAAGAAGATTGCGCTAGAGAGCGTATTTTCACTCCTGTTGCGGAGTCGAGCAATGGGGTTGAGTCTTTAGCGGTAAACAAACTCTCGTCCTGTAACAGGGCGAACCCAGGAGGCAGTTGTGGCTCGTACCATTTCTCTGGATACCGTTCGGAATATTGGGATTGCCGCACACATTGACGCTGGCAAGACGACAACAACCGAACGCATCCTGTTTTATTCGGGCATCGTTCACAAAATTGGTGAGGTTCATGACGGCAATGCCGTGACGGACTGGATGGCTCAGGAGCGAGAACGTGGCATCACGATTACGGCTGCTGCGATCTCGACGAATTGGCGCGATCACCACATCAATATTATCGATACCCCCGGTCACGTTGATTTCACAATCGAGGTGGAGCGCTCCATGCGGGTGCTGGATGGTGTCATTGTTGTGTTCTCGGCTGTTGATGGCGTACAGCCTCAGACAGAAACCGTGTGGCGACAGGCAAATCGCTACTCGGTGCCTCGGATTGCATTTGTTAACAAAATGGATCGCACGGGGTCGGATTATCTGGGGGCGGTTATCCAGATGCGCGATCGCCTTGGTACCAATGCAGTGACCATCCAGTTGCCCATTGGCTCCGAAGACGAGTTTTCTGGGTTGATCGATCTGGTGAAGATGGAGGCTCACATCTACACCAACGACCTTGGCACAGACATCGAAATCACCGATATTCCAGAAGACATGCAAGAGCTGGCTTCCGACTATCGCGAGAAGTTGGTGGAAGCTGTTGCCGAGACCGATGACCACCTGACTGAAAAGTTTTTGGACGGGGAAGAGCTGACAACAGACGAGTTGGTCGCAGGATTGCGTAAAGCAACCATTGCCAACGAAATTATGCCTGTTCTATGTGGCTCGGCGTTCAAAAATAAGGGCGTACAGCTTTTGCTAGATGCAGTTGTGGATTATCTGCCTGCCCCGATCGATGTGCCTGCCATCAAGGGGGAACTGGAAAACGGTGAGGAAGAGGCTCGTGAGGCCGACGATGATGCGCCGTTATCGGCCTTAGCATTTAAGGTCATGTCCGATCCCTACGGACGCCTTACCTTCGTGCGAGTCTATTCAGGGGTACTTGAGAAGGGGAGTTACGTGCTCAATCCCGTCAAGGGCAAAAAAGAGCGCGTGTCGCGTCTGATCGTTATGAAAGCTGACGATCGAATTGATGTTGATGAGTTGCGGGCGGGAGACTTAGGGGCCGTGCTGGGGTTGAAAGACACCATAACTGGCGATACCCTGAGCGACGCTAAACAGCCCATCATTCTTGAATCCCTCTTTATCCCAGAACCTGTTATTTCAGTTGCGGTTGAACCCAAGACTCAAGCAGATTTAGACAAGCTCTCTAAGGCTCTGAAATCGCTTTCGGATGAAGATCCGACCTTTAGGGTGGCGATTGACCCCGAAACCAACCAAACCTTGATTTCAGGGATGGGGGAGCTGCACCTAGAAATTCTCGTCGATCGCATGTTGCGAGAATTTAACGTTGAAGCGAATGTGGGGGCTCCGCAGGTGGCATACCGCGAGACCATTCGCAAGCTCGCTAACAAGGTGGAAGGAAAGTTTATTCGCCAGAGTGGTGGCAAGGGTCAATACGGGCATGTCGTCATTGACCTTGAGCCCAACGAAGCCGGCTCTGGGTTCGAGTTTGTCTCCAAAATCGTGGGGGGGGTTGTTCCTAAGGAATATATCGGCCCGGTGGAGGAAGGCATCAAAGAAGCCTGTGAATCAGGCGTTGTCGCGGGATATCCGCTGATTGACGTGCGAGCTACCTTGGTAGATGGCTCGTACCACGAAGTGGACTCCAACGAGATGGCGTTTAAGATTGCAGGCTCTATGGCACTGCGGGAAGCTGCTAAGCGATGTGGCCCCGTTTTGCTGGAACCCGGCATGAAAGTCGAGGTGGAAGTTCCGAATGACTTCCTTGGAGATGTGATTGGCGATCTCAACTCCCGCCGCGGACAAGTTGAATCTATGGAACCTGGCGATCCAGTGGCCAAAGTAACTGCTAAAGTACCTTTGGCGACAATGTTCGGCTATGCCACCGACATTCGATCCAAGACTCAGGGACGCGGTACTTTCTCGATGGAGTTCAGCAACTACGAGGAAGTTCCTCGCAGCGTCGCCGACACCATCATCGCTAAATACAAAGGGAACGACTAAACAGAGGAACACAGACAAATGGCACGTGAGAAATTCGAACGGAATAAGCCCCACGTCAACATTGGCACCATTGGCCACGTTGACCACGGCAAAACTACGCTGACCGCAGCGATCACCATGAGCTTGGCGGCGAAAGGTGGTGCAAAGGCTCGTAACTATGAAGATATTGATGCTGCGCCTGAGGAAAAAGCACGCGGTATCACCATCAACACTGCGCACGTAGAATACGAGACTGATGGTCGTCACTACGCTCACGTGGACTGCCCCGGTCACGCTGACTACGTGAAGAATATGATTACCGGTGCTGCTCAAATGGACGGTGCCGTTCTAGTTGTGTCTGCAGCTGACGGTCCCATGCCTCAAACTCGCGAGCACATTCTCCTCGCTCGTCAGGTGGGTGTTCCTAACTTGGTTGTATTCCTAAACAAGGAAGACCAGGTCGACGACGAAGAACTGCTGGAACTGGTTGAGCTTGAAGTTCGCGAGCTGCTGTCTGAGTACGACTTTGATGGCGACGAGATTCCCATCGTTACCGGTTCTGCTCTAAAGGCTGTTGAAGAGCTGGTAGGCGGCGGCCCAGGCGAATGGGCTGACAAAATCTACAAGCTGATGGCTGAAGTTGACGCCTACATCCCTGCTCCCGAGCGCGATGTTGACAAGCCTTTCTTGATGGCTGTTGAAGATGTCTTCTCCATCACCGGTCGTGGAACCGTTGCTACCGGTCGTATCGAGCGTGGCAAGGTAAAGGTTGGCGAGACCATCGAATTGGTAGGTTTGGAGGATACCCGTTCCACCACCGTTACCGGTGTTGAGATGTTCCAGAAGACTCTGGACGAAGGGATGGCGGGTGACAACGTTGGTGTACTGCTGCGCGGTATCCAAAAGGAAGACATTCAGCGCGGTATGGTTCTGGCCAAACCCGGTTCCATCACTCCTCACACCAAGTTCAAGTCTGAGGTTTACATCCTCAAGAAGGAAGAAGGCGGACGTCACACTCCGTTCTTCCCCGGCTACCGCCCTCAGTTCTACGTTCGTACCACTGACGTAACTGGCACCATCGACGCATTCACCGCTGACGATGGTTCCGATGCTGAAATGGTGATGCCTGGCGATCGCATCAAGATGACCGTATCTTTGATCAACCCCATCGCAATTGAAAAAGGCATGCGCTTCGCTATTCGCGAAGGTGGCCGCACCGTTGGTGCAGGCGTTGTGTCTGAAATCGTTGAGTAATTCTCAATGAATCTGGCGTAGGCTTGCTTGGCAATTGGTCGTTCGACACTGTGCCGTGGCATCCTACGCCATCCTTGTCTCTATTCGTTTTTGGCTAAATTCCAATGACCTCTACTCTGGCTCAGCAAAAAATTCGCATCCGTCTGAAGGCATTCGACCATCGCTTGCTGGACACCTCCTGCGACAAGATTGTTGAAACGGCTAACCGCACTCAAGCAGCGGCTGTTGGCCCCATCCCCTTACCGACTCGCCGTCGCATCTACTGCGTACTGCGTTCTCCCCACGTCAACAAAGATTCTCGCGAGCACTTCGAAACTCGTACCCACCGTCGCATTATCGACATCTACTCTCCGTCTTCCAAGACGATCGATGCGCTGATGAAGCTCGATCTACCTGCAGGTGTCGATATTGAAGTGAAGCTCTAGAACCAGTTGAATTAACGATTCGCTGAGTCAAAGGTCTGGAGTTATAGCTATTTGAGTTAGGGATGAAACAGCCAATTGCAGACAGATAAGGGCTACATCACCTGGCTTAGTTCAGTCTTAGAGGCACTAGCTATTTCTAGCTTTCCAAATCTTGCAATGTACGGTCGGGGCACGGCTAGAGCCGTGCATTTTTTCGTGTGAATGCGTCTGCATCATTTGAGTCAACCCGCTATAACTCTTGCAGTGTCGGGCTAGACTGAGGCTCGGCAGTTTTCTCGGTTTTATGCAGTCAATTAGCGTTTCCCAGCTCAATCAAGCGATCGCCGCCATCTTGGACGAAACGGTGGGGACGGTGAGCGTGGTTGGGGAGATTTCGAATTTTACGCGCGCCCGTTCGGGACATCGATACTTCACCCTGAAAGATGATGGGGCTCAAGTGTCTTGTACGTTATGGCGGGGGCGATCGCTGTCGTTTTTGCCCAGTGACGGCATGAAAGTTGTCGTGACCGGAGATGTTACTGTCTACTCTCCGCGTGGGCAGTACCAGATTGATTGCGTGCGGGTGGAACCGCTGGGGCAGGGGGAGCTGTATTTGGCGTTTGAGGCGCTGAAGGAAGAGCTGGCTGCGAATGGGTATTTCGATGCCGATCGCAAACGTCCTCTACCGGTGCTCCCTCTCAAGGTGGGGGTGGTGACTTCAGCTACCGGAGCGGCAGTGCGAGATATTTTCAGCACGCTGGAACGGCGGATGCCTGCCTGTGAGGTGACATTGGTGGCTGCAGCGGTGCAGGGGGAGCGGGCTCCGGCGGAGGTAGCGGCGGCGATCGCTACGTTGAATCGTGAGACATCCTGTGATGTGGCGATTGTGGGGCGGGGTGGGGGCTCTCTGGAAGATTTGTGGGCGTTCAATACGGTTGAAGTGGCTAATGCCATTCTCGATTCCGAGATTCCGGTGATTTCGGCGGTGGGGCACGAGACGGATTTTACGATCGCAGATTTTGTGGCGGATGCGAGGGCGGCGACGCCGACAGCGGCAGCAGAATTGGCCAGTCCGCAGCCTGCGGCTAACGTGCTGGCATGGTTGGATAATCGACAGCAATTGATGGGCGATCGCATTCAAGATCGACTACAAGAACTGCGGCAGCGGTTGGAGTCGCAGCGGGATAGCTATGGGTTTCGGACGGTGGGCGATCGCATGCGGGCTGCTCAGCAGCAGGTGGATGAACTGGAATCGAAGCTGTCTGGCTCGGTACTGCAACAGTTGAAGAATAGGTCGCAGGTGTTAGAACTGCTATCGACTCAGCTTAAAGCCTTACATCCGCTGGCTCCGTTGGATCGGGGGTTTGCCATTGTGAAGCGGGATGGGCAAACGCTGGCGGGGGAGGATGTGTTGGAGGAGGGCGATCGGGTGGAGATTGTTCGGAGTCAGCAAACGGCTCGCGCTACTATTGACGAGATTTGTTGTTCGTCCCCACAAGATTTTGCCTAGAAAGACTCGCAAGCAGCCTCCGCTTGAAGACCAGCTCGCTCGGCTGGAAGAAATTGCTTCGCTATTGGAACATGGGAGCATTCCGCTGGCGGATTTGTTGGCGCTGTACGAGGAAGGTATGCAGTTGACTGAGCAGTGTCGCGAGTTTTTGGAGACTGCCGAGCAGAAAGTGACGGAGATTCAGGCTAAGGCGCTGAATAGCTCTGCATCTGCAATGGCAGAGGATGAGTCTGTAGAGTCAGTTGAGTTCTGATGGCTGGCTAAACTTCCGGCGGCCAAGACTGATAAGCAGAACAACGACATCGATCACCACTAACCCAAGTGCTGTAAAGGCCAGTTCAGGAATCTCCCACTGACGTACGGCAATAGCGATCAATCCCCAGGCGAATACTGCGACGTAAGCGATGTCTCCGTGGGCGATCGCGGCGATTGCTGCCACCCCTGCCGCTAGTACCATTGCCATACCTGTCCAGAGCACTGGGGAAATTCCACCTCCACTCCAATCTAGAGCGGTTAGGGCGATCGCTACGTTCAGGATGGTTGCCAGTGCCAGCCAAGATAGGTAAAGGCTGATCGGGATGCGGACAAACCATTGTTGCGGAGGAGAAACGCGCTGCTTTCCAACCTGTAGCCGTCGGTAAGCTTCCATTAGCGGCAACAGAATAGCGATCATAGCCACTAACGATAGGCTGAACCAGCGCATCAGAAAGACAATCACCCACAAAATTTGGGCTAGGCTGCTGGCTACTAGCAGGAAGCCTATGCGCTGTATCTGAGGATTGTGCCGCTGACTGCTTCTAGCTTGGAAGAATGCGAAGCTTATCAATCCAAGAAAAATGATTCCCCAAACAGAGAAGGCATAATTTTCGGGGGTGATAAGTACATCTCCGAATAGTTGATTGGAAATGGCTCCGATACTGAGGCCGTTAAGGGGGATGAGGTTGGCCAAAATATTGGCAGTGAATGACGCCCAGATGGCCAACATCGTTGCCCACTGGCGGACGATATCTCGATGCATGTCAGTCAATATTGCAAGAAAGAAGAGTCGCTTGGAGAGTCAAGTCTACCTATTTCTCTCTGCGTTTTGCTCGTTCTGCGCCCTTTCGCTTCCCCTCTTGAACCTCGTGCACGTGCTGAGACACAACGGCAAAGTAGTACGAGCCGAGTTGTAGGGTAGCCTCCGAGCCCGTCTCCACGGCACTTTGCAAGTACTCACGTGCTTCCTTATATTCACGACGCTGACTCTCGCTGGTTGCCAGAGGGTCGAGTTGCGCTAGCTTCGAAATTAGCTTTTGGGCGCGGTTACGCACCTTATCCTCATCCATAATTCGAAGCTATCCATAAGATCAAAAGTTTTACTAGCTGCGAGGCAGCATTTGCCGCGTCTGCTGCGTTCATTTGTTAGTGTGCATTATTTGAACTCCCGTGCACCTAAATTCGCAAGAACCTCGTTCAAGGTTTCCACCGTAGATTCAACTTCAATCTTTATTTCTACGAGACGGTTATTGAGTTCTGGATTATTTTGCCAGAAAGCTTCTTCCACCTGAGCAACCGTGCTGAGCAAATCTCCAATGTACCGATTACCGCTGGCAAGGATGTTCTTTTCCAGCATGTTGATAGCTATCGGGACTGTATATTCCAACGATAAAGACTGGCCTATCAAAAACCGCAGATTCTCTGCAGTCAGTTCGCGAAGAGGTACTTTCCGAAGGCGATGTGATTCGCGGACAACGTATGAATTAAATGTTGGATGCCCCCAGCTTTCACCCTCTATTTCCTCAAGTGATTTGGAGAGATTCATGGGAATGTCTGCACCCTAATGCGGGAGCTGTAGAGAACAAAAAGCGCGAAACGGTTTTAGTATCCGAACCGGCGAATTGTTTGGTGAGATTCTCATAACTCTTTGACTAGGACTGGATGTTCGCATGCCAATATACAAATACATTCATTGTCCGTAGCAACAAGATATTCTTTTTGTCCTGTTGCAACTATATTCCCGAACTGAATCTCCTGGCTCAACCATCCGCCCTCACTTATAACTTTTACGTATTTCCTTTCACCTTCCCTTGGGAAAGCAAACTTGAGCATATCTCCCTCGTCGAGACAACGAAAGCCTCGAACACCTTTGAATATTACGTGAACCATTCCCTTGACTGATTGGTTCAAGTCGTAGATTCGTAGTGCAATAGTGAGAATCCACTGATCGAAGTTGACCGATGCAATTTCTATGTGTGATACGTCATTCCCGATCACACTAATGTCCTTCATCTTTCTCACCTAACTATTGATTAGTAGGAAACTTTCCGCTTAGTACTTTTATTTCGTTGACTAATCGGAATATATCTGAATAACAATATCGTTCTGTTAGACGGGCCGAATGTAATCGCAAACTTACTGTTCCCATTGTGTTGATGCAAGTAACGCCTGCAGCATGTCACCGCAGGCGTCAGAAATGATTGAAGTTTAGAAACAGTTACTGCGGAGGCATTACGACTTTTCTCGCCAACCCAACCGACTGCAAGCCACGAATCACCCACCAGGTCATATCAATCTGCCACCATTGCCAGCCAGCCGGAGCAACCCGAGGATGAGCGTGATGGTTATTGTGCCAGCCTTCGCCGTAAGTCAAGAGTGCTGCCCACCAGAGGTTGCGAGAGTTATCTTCCACATTGTGGTCGCGATCGCCCCAAACATGAGTTGCCGAATTAATCAACCAAGTAGAGTGCCACAGAATCACTGAGCGGAAAAAGATGCCATAAATCACAAATGACCAGCCACCCAGGGCGTATAGCAACACTGCAAGCGGAAGTTGCAACACCAAGAAGTAGCGGTCCAGCCAGCGGTAGTAGCGATCGCGCGCTAGATCGGACGCAAAACGCATGTACGACTGATGAGAATACGTGGTGTCCTTGGGGTAAAGCATCCAGAGCATGTGGCTCCACCAAAACCCTCGTTTAGCCGAATAGGGATCTTTGTCGATATCTTCCGCAAACGCGTGGTGCTGACGGTGACCCGCTACCCAAAAAATCGGCCCCCCCTGAATTGCCATCGCCCCAATCGTGGCAATCACATATTCCAGCCACTTGGGGATCTGAAAGCTCTTGTGGGTCAGGAGGCGATGGTAACCAAGACAAATACCGATACTGCCCAGCAGCCAGTGCAAGAACAGGGCGACCCCTAGCGCTTGCCAAGAGAAACAAAATACAGATAGCAAGGCTATACCGTGGATGGCACCGAAGAAGGCGACCATCGGCCAACTGAGCGCTAGAGATTCCTCCTCTCGGGAGGCGGCAGACGCAACTTGTACCATCAAATTCTCCTATTCACCGAACACACTGGCGAAGATGCAAGTATCGCTTACAATTGCACTGTAACAAGCCGGTCAAAATTGTGCAAGTAGCACTTGCAAGGCTAATGCAATCGCCGATAGTCGCAAGCCACACCTGCATCGGTCGAACACACTTGCTCTTCCTAGCACGCCAATGAGCCGTACTTCCTCTCGCGATCGCCTGATAGATGCAGCCCGCCAGCTGTACCTTTCCCAAGGCATTCAGGAAACCACCACTAAACAGATTGCCGAATTAGCCGAAGTCAACGAAGTTACTCTGTTCCGTCAGTTTGGTAGCAAGCACGGCTTGCTTTTAGGGTTGTTGGACGATACAGCCGTCTTTGCCCAATTGCGGGAAATTCTGGGAAATCACCAATCGCCATCCCCCACTGTGGCCCAAGCGGCCCAAACATATGCCATCGACTTGCTGGAACTGCTCGATCGCGGTGCCGAATTGCTGCGATCGCTGGTGGGAGAGTCCGGACAATTTTCCGAAGATACCTGCCAGGCTTTGGGACGCACCCTGACCCGCATCAATCGCATCACCACCCAATATTTAGCGGCAACCCTGCCGCAACATTCCGCCCTCGATGCAGCCACTGTCCAAAGCCTGGCTCGTCTACTCAACTGCATCGTGTTGGGATATACCGTCCTAGAATTCACCAGCGATGCGCATAATCTTTGGCCCACCCGAGACGAATTTTTAGCGGATGTGGAAGGATTTTTCACCCGCGAAACCGCTGCAGCTCTTCCCACCCTCAAGGAAACCGAGAACGGGGCATCTGTTGCGATCGCCGATCTGCCCTCAAATTTAGTCAAAGACATCCTGCAGCGAGCCAAAAAACGCGGCAGTCAAGATTACGCCCTCGCCTACGTTGTCCTCTCCACCGGATTGAGCGCCGCCGAAATCGCCTCTCTCGAACGCTGGCATTACATCAACAATCCTCCCCAACACCTGCTGCAAGTCACCCAGGGCGTAGTGCGACAGGTACCCATGAACCGATGGGTAATGGGGCAAAAATACGGCTCCGATACCCGCAATCCCCTGACCCAGTGGGTGAACGGTCGTAAAGATGACTGGCAGGCCGTGTTCTTTATTGGCGAAGGCAATCCAGCCTCGGAGGACGATATCCAGACACGCTGGCAGGCGATAGTCGACGGACTGCTGACGCCGCAGGGAACAGCCCCGACATTGCAGCAGGCCCGCCAAACTTGGTATGTCGATATGCTTGGCAGAGGCGTCAGCGTAGACGATCTGGAACTACTGACCGATTTGACTGCCGAAGAACTGCAACCGTATGCCAAGCGGGCCGCTGAGAAGGCTGCTTTAGAACGGGCCATGAGTCTTGATGCCAAACCCGAATCTTAAAACGGAAGGTGGCCGCTTAATTTCTTCCCACCCTGCATTTTTAATAGGCCAGAGCAACCCTAGGGCTCCGATCTCGAACTCTGAGAAGTGAGCTATCCACAGGGAGAGGCGATCGCCTAGTCTGGAAGAGACACCGACCTCATCGCAATCCTCAGTCTGGCAAAATATAGATTTTTGTAACGGAAACGCTCATAATCGTTTCAGTACGCAAGCCGCCCTGTGGTGAACTCATCATGCCTGCCGATACGCCAACCAATCTGACCTCCGATACCAACCCGGTCGAGCCGCCCATTGTCGACCTCAGCGACGATATCGAAATCGAGGAACAGGCTGCTGCGGCTGTAAAGCCTGACGACTTACACCGGTACAAGTGCCGGTCTTGCGATTACACCTATGAGCCCACCAAAGGCGACCCGCAAAGTTCCATTGCCATTGGGGTGCCGTTCGAGGAGCTGCCCGAGTCTTGGCGCTG
Organism: Cyanobacteria bacterium J06642_12; assembly: GCA_039817825.1. GTDB lineage: Bacteria > Cyanobacteriota > Cyanobacteriia > Thermostichales > PCC-7336 > PCC-7336. The sequence goes on from JBCBVA010000010.1 coordinate 41,771, forward strand.
CCCCGTGTGCAACGCCTCTCAAAATTTGTTCGAAGATGTGGGGCCGAAAGGGAAAGCGTCGGGATTTGACGAGAACCTTGGCTACGGTTTGGGCGTGAACTCCATGACTCCCGGCCAGAAAAATATTTTGATCTTTGGTGCCATGGGGGCTGCCGTAGCATTGTTTATGAGTTTGTATCTCTTGCAGTAACTGCCTGAGTTTGATTTTTATCGCTCGACTGTTTCATTCCGTTGTTTTAATTCATTAGTTGCTATGGTTCTGCGCGCATTTGCGATTCTTCTTTCTGTCCTGCTGATGGCGGCCGGTCTGCCAAATATGCGGGTTTCTCCTTGGCAGGTGGTTGACCTCCCGACCGATCGCACTCTGTTGGATATCGATTTTGTCGATAACACTGACCGAGGCTGGATTGTGGGTGACAAGGGGACGCTGCTGGAGACGAAGGACGGCGGTATTAATTGGACGGCTAGCACCCTACAAACTAGCAACCCCGATTACTATCTGACATCCATTAGCTTTGACGGTGGCGAAGGTTGGGTGGCTGGCGAACCTAAAGTCATGCTGCACACCACTGACGGTGGCGATGGCTGGGCTCAAATTCCCCTCAGCGACAAGCTCCCTGGCGAGCCCATGTTGGTGGAAGCCACAGGCCCCAACTCCGCAGAGATGGTGACCACTGTTGGCGCGATTTACAGCACGGATGATGGCGGTCGCAACTGGACGGCTTTGGTGGATGACGCGATCGGCGTATTGCGCAACGTCAACCGTCGCGACGATGGTTCATATGTGGGCGTATCTGCCCGTGGTAACTTTTACACCCTGCATCGCTCCGGCAGCCGCGCGTGGGAACCCTTCAACCGAGACAGCTCCCGTCGCTTGCAAAATATGGGATTCGGGCCGAATAACTCTGCCTGGAAGCTCAACCGTGGTGCTGAGGTCGCATTTACCGACGACGTTACCAGCGGCAAATGGGAGAAAGCCCAGCGTCCAGGTCGCACCACAAGCTTTGGTTACTTGGGAGCTACCTATCAGGATGAGAATAATTTCTGGGTTGTGGGTGGTAGCGGCACCTTGGTTCATAGCGCCGATGGCGGCCAGACCTGGGAACAGGTGAAAGATGCCGGACGCATTCCAGCCAATTTCTATGCGGTTAAGTTCCTGTCTCCAGAGCGTGGCTTTATCCTCGGCCAGAGTGGAACCCTGCTGCGTTACACTCCAACTACCTAAAGCCTTGCCTTCTAGTTAGCGCTGTGCTGCTTGACTGAACCTAATCTGAATGGGGCGGGGTAACAGGTCGAGTCTTTGATACCATCTGGAGCTAACTTCGATTCCAATTCAACTTGATTCCGACCTGGGTCTTGATCCGGGTCGATTTTGCTTTGAACGCAAAATTGATGGTGCCAAATTCGGCAGTGACAAAGCACGAACCGAGAAAAGGGCTGGGTATCTTGAGAAAATAGGCGAGTGCTTGACGCATGGCAATCCGCTGTAAGGCTCAGAGTGTAGACAGCTTAGAGCCTTGATTGGCAAAGACAAATGCTTGGAGAACTTTCCATTGCAGATTGTCGATCGCTATAAGCCCGCTGAATATCGATTAGAGTTCGCAGGTGCGAGAAAGCAGCATGACCACAGACATAAAACCAGCTAGTCCGGGAGAAGTGGCCGTTTACGCCCCGTATTACGCCGTCGGTCGTCGCCCTTTGCTCCCGTTGGCTGTAGGACTCTACAAGCAGAAAAACTTTGAGGGTCAGCGCGATATCGAAGGAGATGACTCCGTACCGTTCGTGGCGACATGGCCATCGTTACCGCTGCCTTCCGACTTGACCGTTTGTCAGGTGCAGTTTAGGCAGGATGCCGAACTCACGTATGAAATGTCGCTGTCAAACTTTGAATTTATTGATTACCTAATTGATGTCGTGGGGACGATTAAACGCGGACAATCCCCAGATTTCAGCACTGCGTTCTACAAAAAGCTCATGAAGAGAGACAGTTAGCGATCGCTACAGGTGCCAACCCAACGGCTAAACATCACTGCCTTAGTTCGGTGTCTAGCATAGGTATCTTTCTAGCGCAGGGGGATTTTGGGTGCTGATGGCTGTTTTGTAGAGCCTGTAAACCGGAATGTGACAATCCCGTAAATGCTGTAGCTAGAATGAATGGGCGCGATTCTCGTTTCTGGCCCCTGTGGCCATCTCAACCAACCGGCCTATCACTGTACAAGTGACTGGGTACTCGCATCTGGTGCTTCCGATCTCAGTTCGTGCCGTTTGTGGCGTTCACGTCATGGCGACAAGCACTGTTTGGGGATACTTAGGGACGATCCGGTTGGGCTTAAGGACAGGAAACAGAGTTCGTATTCGATGCGCGCAATTTGTACCGGGCATAGCCCGGTATTGACAAAGCCAGTGACGGCGAAGCCAGTGACGGCAATCCATAACTGAAGTACGTTCTGAACGGGGAAACCGGGGCAGGCTGCAGACACATGACACATTGGATGGTGCTGATCTTTTTTGGAGCCTTCACCTCGTGGGCCTTGAGCAGGAGTGCTGCTCGAGTGACCAATGTTCCGTGGTTGAAGCTGTGGGTGGTCATGATGATGCCCATTTTCGTGTTGGTTGTCTCCGTTCAAGTGTTTCAGCGACAACCCAATATTCTCGTATTGGGTGGACTATTTCTTTTTTCCTATATTTCCAGTCTCTCCATGTTGCGACGAGGGCGTCTGAGGGTGCCGGCTCAGAGAGATAAGTCTAGTGATGGTAGCGATCGAGATGGATCTGCGGAAGGGGAAGTGACTGACTCTACCGGCAACTCATCCGATCGAGACGCGTCGTCTGCTGCCACAACACCTGCAGAGGTTGTGGCTCGCCAGCTCAAATCCATCGGGACTCCTACGAACAAAGCCTTGGCGGAGCTCTCGCGAGATAAGCTGCGTGGGTGCTTTCCCTGGACGATGTACTACATTCAAGATTTTGAGTATCGTCCTCAAGCCATTATTTGTCGGGGGAATTTGCGCGCCGCTCCCGATGAGGCGTATCAATGCATCAGCGATAACCTGAGAGACTTATTCGGCCAGCGATTTTTATTGGTGCTGCAGGAGGGATTTTCCGGTAAGCCATTCTTCGCGATCGTCCCCAATCCGACCGCTGCAGCTCAGGAGGCTTTGGAGGGGGACACTGACACAGAGGTTGACAACGATCGCGAGCGACCCAATCTGGCGCTCGCCCTGTTGGTGGCCTCACTGTTTAGTGCCATGAGCGTTGGGGCACTGGCCTCAGGCGACATCACCCCCGAAACACTGTTTAGCCCTCCCACCAACCTATTGGTCGGACTTCCGTATGCGCTGGCGCTGGTGTTGATTTTGGGGGCACACGAGTTGGGACACTACGTTGCCGCTCGCCGACACAACCTCAACATGTCGTTGCCCTACTTCATTCCGGTGCCGTTTTTCCTGGGCACGTTCGGAGCATTTGTGCGCTTAAAAGAACCCGTCCCCGATCGCAAGTCCCTGTTTGATGTGTCCATTGCCGGTCCGCTAGCCGGGCTTGCCGTTGCCTTCCCCCTGCTGATTGTGGGACTCATGCAATCCACTGTGGTTCCCTTTCCCGATCCCGTCTCGGAACCCACATCGCAGTTATTTCTGGAGTCGTTTACGTTCGATCCCAGCCAGTCGATTTTGTTGGCCATTTTGGCCAAGCTTGCACTGGGTAGCGAGCTATCGGCTGACACCGTCCTGCAATTCCACCCGATTGGGTTTGCCAGTTGGCTGGGACTGCTGGTGATCTCCCTCAACTTGATCCCGATTGGGCAACTGGGAGGGGGGCATATCGTCCATGCTATGTACGGTCACCAAATGGGCACGAATATTGGCAAGGTGACCCGAGTTCTGGTGGTATTGCTGGCCTTTACGCTGCAGCCGTGGTTGCGGGCGTGGATGCTGGTGGTGTTGCTGCTGACTAGCACAGACGAACCCGCCCTCAATGACGTCACCGACTTGGACGAACGACGCGATTTGTTGGGGCTGTTCACGTTAACCGTGCTCACTGTCGTGATTCTGCCACTGCCGCCCCCCTTGCAAATCTTGATGGGACTTGCTTAAAAGAATGGTATTTAGCTTCACGAACCTGTAAGCTCCTTGCACCGATCTGTATGCCACACTCGAAGTCAGAGGGGGTACCGTTATCGGGTCTGGTGTGATGCGTGTTGCCGATCTGCTCGTTCGCTGTCTGGAAGAGGAGGGGGTGCGCTATATCTTTGGCCTGCCAGGGGAAGAAACCCTCGACATTAATGATGCGCTCCGCAATTCGGCGATCGAGTTTGTGTCGGTTCGGCACGAGCAGGGGGCTGCGTTTATGGCCGATGCCTACGGTCGCCTCACGGGCAAGGCTGGTGTTTGTCTGGCCACATTGGGGCCTGGGGCAACGAATCTCATTACAGGAATCGCTGACGCGAGCTTAGATCGCGCTCCACTGGTTGCGATTACTGGACAAGCCGACTTACGCCGCATTCACCAAGAGTTTCACCAATACATCGATATCAATTCGGTATTTCGACCATTTACCAAGTGGACGGCTCGCATTAGCTCTCCCGAGCCCGTTCCGGAAGTTGTGCGCAAGGCGTTTAAGCTGGCGGAGGCGGAGCCACCTGGGGCGACTCATATCGAGTTGCCGGAGAATGTCGCCGCAATGGTTGTGAATAATGGTGACCCCGATATCCCCCTACCGTTTACACCCAGCTCCCGCCGGTTGACCCCGACTGCTCCGCAAGAGCTACTGTCACAAGCTGCTGAGATTATCGAACAAGCCGAGACTCCGCTCATTCTGGCGGGTAACGGAGCGATTCGAGCTGGAGCCTCTCAGGCGGTGCAGGCATTAGCTGAGACCTTGAATGTCCCCGTGGTGAATACATTCATGGCCAAGGGAATTCTCAGTTTTCAGCATCCCAACAGCCTCTACACAATGGGGCTGCAGGGGCGCGATCACATTGCTTGCGGGATGGACAATGCTGATGTGGTGATTGCCATTGGCTACGACTACGTGGAGTACGGGCCGGAGTTTTGGAACTCAGATAAATCCAAAACCATTATTCACATTGCGGCTGGACCGGCAGAGGTGGATGTGAATTACGTGCCGGCAGTAGAGATTGTTGGCGATGTGGAACGCATCGTGTCCCGTTTGGCGGGAATGGTGTTTCAGCCCAAGTCGTTCGATCGCTTCAAAGGCATTCAGCAGCAAATTCTGGAGGAGTATTCTCTTTCGAAGGATGACAATGACTGGCCGCTCAAGCCGCAAAAAGCCCTGTACGAATTGCGAAAAATCCTGCCTCCCGAATCGATTGTGGTGTCGGATGTGGGGGCGAATAAGATCTGGGTGGCTCGCATGTTTCCCGCCTACCGTCCCAATACCGTGCTGATTTCTAATGGTTTTGCGGCCATGGGGTTTGCGCTACCATCGGCGATCGCTGCCAAGTTGGTGTACCCGGAACGAGCAGTGGTCGCTATCTGTGGAGATGGGGGCTTCATGATGAACGTGCAAGAGCTAGAGACAGCGGTGCGATTGAAGCTCCCGATTGTGATTGTGTTGTTTAACGACAACGGGTACGGGTTGATTCGCTGGAAGCAGCAAAACCGCTATCAAGCAACTGCGGGGGTTGATTTCCAAAATCCTGATTTTGTCTCTCTGGCCCGTAGTTTTGGGGCGATCGGCTACCGGCTGGAGAAAACGGAGGATTTTTCAGACTTATTGAGAAAAGGGCTGAATGCCGATCGCCCAGTTGTGATTGATTGCCCAATTGACTACCGAGAAAATCTAAAACTGACGGAGCGCCTGCAGGATATGAGTTGCCCGATTAATGTTTAGTTTGTCCAACTCGATATCTCGGTAGGTTCCTAATGCCTGATTTCCCCTATACTAGAGAGCCTGGGCAAAATTAAAACAACATCAGCAAGCATCATGGCTAAGAAAAACATGCAGGTGGTTCTGCGCCAAGAGGTCTCCAAACTTGGCAAGACCGGTGACGTCGTTGGAGTCACCCCCGGTTATGCCCGCAACTATCTGTTCCCCCAAGGACTGGCGGAGCGCATGACCCCCGGCGTGTTAAAGACCGTTGAGTTGCGTCGCGCCCAAGAAGAACAGCGCAAGTTGGAAGAGAAGAAGCTGGCAGACAGCAAGAAGACCGCACTGGAGATCATCAACAACTTTGTGGTTCAGGTGAAAGTGGGCGAAGGGGATGCCATCTTCGGTACCGTCACCAACCAAGATATTGCCGATGTTATCAAGCAGGCTAGCGGCCAAGAGGTCGATCGCCGCAACATCCAGGTGGATGACATCAAGCAAACTGGTGAATATCCGGTAGAAATCAAGCTGCACCCTGAAGTGACTGCTACGATTCGACTGCAGGTAAACCCTGCCTAGTGTTCTAGTGAGGCCATTAAGTGGGGTGATGTTCCACAAAGGCTGACTGAAATGTCTGTGTTTGGCAACACATCTTCCTGCAGAAAGCTTCGCTGGCTCTAGTAGTCGGCTCTCTCCAGTTATCTGCTGTGGTCACAAAATTTGAGATGAACAACGAGGTAGGCGTGAGCGATCGCCTGCCTCCTCAGAATATCGAGGCGGAAACTGAAATCTTGGGCGGCATCCTGATGGACCCGGATGCCATTGCTCGTGTTGCCGAAAATTTGAAACCTGAGGCGTTTTATTTAACGGCTCACCAGGAGATTTACAGAGCAGCCATGTTGCTGGCTGCCCAGGGACGGCCCACCGATCTGACCAGTGTGTCAGCGTGGCTGGATGACCACGAGCTGCTGGATCGCATTGGCGGTACCGGTACGCTGCGTCAGCTCGTGGAGCAAACCCCTAGCAGTATTAACATCGACCAATACGCAAAGCTAGTCTTGGACAAGTACGTCCGTCGCCAGCTGATTCGGGCCAGCAATCGGGCCTCCGGGATCGCGTATGACGCCAGCATCGAAATTCCGCAGGTGTTGGATCGCATCGAACAGGAAATGTTCGAGGTGACACAGGATCGGGTCAAAAAGGCGTTGGTGCCTGCGTCCGATATTCTGCTAAATATTTTTGCCCAGCTAGAAGAGAAAGCCTTACAGAAGGATGCCCTACCCGGCATTCCAACTGGTTTCTACGATTTGGACAGTAAAACTCAAGGGCTGCAGCGATCTGACCTAGTGATTGTGGCGGGTAGACCGTCGATGGGTAAGACCGCTATTTGCCTCAACATGGCCCACAATATTTCCGTTCAAACCAGGCTGCCTGTGGCCGTATTTAGCTTGGAAATGTCGCGCGAGCAGTTGGTGCAGCGTCTGTTGGCCAGTGAGGCCAAAATTGAAAGTCATCGGCTGCGTTCGGGACGACTGAGCGAGCACGAATGGCAGCGCCTCAGCCAATCCATGGGTAAATTGTCTGAATTACCGATCTTTATCGACGATACCGCCAATGCAACGGTGACTGAAATCCGCTCGAAAGCCCGTCGCCTTCAGGCGGAACAGGGAGGGGCGCTGGGTATGATCCTGCTGGATTATTTGCAGTTGATGGAGGGATCGGGGTCCGATAACCGGGTCTTGGAACTGGCTCGGATCACCCGTGGTCTGAAGGCCCTGGCCAAAGAATTAAATGTTCCGGTTGTTGTTCTATCCCAGCTCAGTCGTGCCGTCGAGTCTCGTTCTGACAAGCGCCCGCAACTCTCCGACTTGCGAGAATCGGGCAGTATCGAGCAGGATGCTGACCTCGTCCTTATGCTGTACCGCGACGAATACTACGATCCCGGCACGCTGGATAAAGGACTAGCGGAAGTCATTATCGTCAAACATAGAAACGGCCCCACCGGTACGGTCAAGCTGCTATTCGAAAATCAGTACACCCAGTTCCGCAATTTGGCTGCGAACCAGAACTAACCAGCTTGTGCAGCCTTGAGTTGGTATCTTCCCCTTCCCCTGGCGGCGATCGCGCCGTCTGAGTTCGGGGTTCCCCCTAGTGTGTGGCCAGCGATATTAATACACTTGCTAGTGGGGCAGTGTAGAGACCCATTGTGTGAGCAGCCGGTTTTACCCTTCACTAGCAGACGTTATTTGGTCGGGATCTCCGACGCCGGAATGGCTGTCTGGAACCGAGGATTCCGCATGGAAACAGACAGTTGCTGCTATGCAGCAACTGTGGAGAGATATCGGCACCATGGGGGTAGGGGCCAGTTGTCCGGTGATTTGGTGGCCGCTTTCCGATCGCACGCGGGACGCCGAGCGCGATATTCTCCCCGGTCAGCGCTGGTTGTTTACGGCGAATTTATCGGTGGGCAATCTATCGCAACCCCACCAGATTGTGGTGCCGGTCATGCCGCGAGACTCCTTGAAACAGGAGCAGTTTTTTGTGGCCATCTCTCCGGCCTTTAGTGCAGTTGCCCTTAAAGCCGCCCATCCCGAAACTGGCGATCGGGGGGTGACTTTTTCTTTTGAGCCTCAAGTCATTCGTAGAGTGTGGCGGGCCTTGCGCACGCGAGTTCAGGCCGTTCGCCAAGACTCCGTAGATTTGTGGGATGCGGTACTGGAGGACTATCCCCTACTGCCGCCGGACTATCGAGTGCTGTCGCGCTTTAGCTCGCTGCTGATGATGTCGGCCCACGATCGCCTGCCGATGCCGGAGAATCACCCCGAGCAGCAGCTATTTCTCATGCCCCCGTCGCTGGATTCTGTGGAGGAAATTCCGCAGGTTCGCATTCCGGTTGGAGATACACAATCAGACGATACCCAACCAGATGGGACGGCGTCTAAAGAGCACGCATCTAGAGACCGCTCATCAAAACCAGAGAATGCCTCTCCAGAGCCCTTATCCGAGTCAGAATTTTTGCAGGCGATCGCCCACGAAGTCCAAACACCACTGGCAACCATTCGCACCTTGACCCGCTTGCTGCTGCGGCGCGACGATCTCACACCGCTCTGTCGCCGCTACGTCGAAAACATCGAGCGGGAATGTACCGAGCAGATCGATCGCTTTGGCCTGTTTTTCCGGGCAACTGAACTGGACCCCGACAACATTCGGCTGCAGGCAACATCCCTGACCGAATTGCTGCAGGCCAACCAACCCCGATGGACTCAACATGTGGAACGGCGGGGGTCCACATTCGAGCTCGATATCCCTGAAGATTCGCCGTCAATCGTCAGCGATCCCAATACCTTAGATGCCATGCTGACTGGGGTGATCGATCGCATCTCTCGCGGTGCCCCAGCCGGAAGCCATATTGTGGCCAAAATTGTACAAGCGGGCGGGCAGGTGAAGCTGCAGTTTCAGGTGAATAATGATGAGTTTGACTGTGGGGACAGCCATGTTCCCACGCCGCTCAGAGCCTTGGGACAATTGCTTGTGGTGCAACCGGAGACCGGGGCACTGAGTCTGAGCACGTCTATGACCCAGCAGCTATTTACCGCGTTGGGGGCCAAATTTACCGTTCGCCAGCAGCCCGACTGTGGAGAAACCCTAACGATTTATCTGCCCCAACATCACGAGAAGCCTGGTTAGGTTAGCCTACGTTTCCTGTTGTCTGTTTCAGTATGTTCTTTCCGAGCACTCCCAACCCCGCTCCCCCGACCCAATCGATGCCAGACTTACATTCACAAAACACCGATACCGAACGCATCGAAACGCTGCTGCATCAGCTGCGCAATCCTCTAACTGCGATTGCGACGTTTGCCAAATTACTAGACAAACGTCGCCAACCGGACGATCCCGATGGTTGGATCGTGGAGCGGATCGAGCAGGAATGTCAGCACATGCGATCGCTTCTTGAGCGGTTTGAAGATGGGGATGTGTCCCAGGGTGTGGAGACCGAATCGGAATCCAATCACCCTTCATCGCATGTGTCCCTCAAATCGTTTGTAAAAGAACTATGGCCCACATATGCTGCATTAGCTGCAGAACGGCGAATTGAGGCGCTCCTTGAAGACTCTCTCGGGTCTGCCACCGCCGTTACTTCCAATCCGTTGGGATTGCGGGAGGCGATCGATAACCTGATGGACAACGCGCTTAAGTACACCCCTGCGGGTGGAACGGTGGTGTTAGCAGTGGCGGAGGGGGGGGATACCATTACTGTGCAGGTGAAGGATACCGGGCCAGGGATTGCGCAACCGGACTTAGCGCAGATTTTCCAGCGTCACTTTCGGGTGGAAGGGGAGCGTCCCGGTCACGGATTGGGATTGGCGATCGCCCGAGATGTTGTCACCGGTATGGGGGGAACGCTGACAGTGGAAAGTGCGGTTGGCCAGGGAACTGAGTTTACGATTCAGCTGCCGATATCGAGAGTGGCAGATTGTTCTGGGGTGGAGCGATCGGGATAGATATTTGGGGCCAGAGCTACGGTTCGAAAACAATAGTTCGCAAACAGATAGAGACTTAGGAGAGCGGGTATGACAGGTCGAGTATTGTTGGTGGATGATGAGCCCGGTTTGCGGGATGCTGTCCAAGCATATTTGGAAGAGAGTGGTTTTACTGTAGACGTGGCTGCCAATGCCCAAATTGGCTTGAAGAAACTGGGAGACAATCCCCCCGAGCTGATTATTTCGGACATCATGATGCCCCGCGTGGATGGCTATGCCTTTCTGGAGCAGGTGCGCAGTCAAGAGGCGTACAAGCACGTCCCGTTTATCTTTCTAACGGCGAAGGGACTGACCACCGATCGCATTCAGGGGTACAACGCGGGCGTGGATGCCTATTTACCCAAGCCGTTTGACCCGGACGAGCTGGTGGCGATCGCCACGAATCTGCTGGAGAAATCCCGCAACAATCCCGACAATGCTACCGTGGCCCGCGAACTGGCGGAAATCAAGAAACTCTTGGCAGATCAGCAATCTGCGGCAGCCAATCAGCCTTCCCAGTTTGTACCCGAGCCTCCTCCCATCAAGGTTCAATTAACGCCAAGAGAAGAAGAAGTGCTGGATTTAGTCTCCGAAGGGTTGATGAATAAAGAAATCGCTCGCAAGTTGGAAACCAGTATCCGCAATGTCGAAAAGTACGTCACCCGACTGTTGAACAAGACGGGTACAAACAGCCGTACCGAACTCGTCCGATACGCGATTACCTATGGATTGGTAAAGCTCTAATTCCTGGTTAGATTAGCCCCTAGCAAGTCTGGAGCTGCGAGCGGAGGGCTAAACTGACTCGATGAATGCCTTGATTCTGGCAATCCCCGTCTGGATCGTGTCCATGTCAGTGGCGTAGGACATGCGGATGTGACCTTCTGTCCCGAAGGCAATGCCGGGAACAACGGCGACGTTTTGGTCTTCGAGCAGGCGATCGCAAAATTCAATCGAGCCCAACCCCGCACAACTGATGTTGGGGAACATATAAAATGCCCCCTTGGGCTTGGCACATGTTACTCCTGGAATGGCGGTGAGACCGTCGTACATGACTTCGCGCCGTTCTGCAAACGTCTCTCGCATTGCTGCCACAGCTGGCTCTGACTCAGGACTGGTCAATGCGGCCAAGGCTCCGTATTGGGCAAACGAGCATACATTCGACGTGCTGTGCCCTTGGATTGACGATACGGCTTTGATCAGATCGAGCGGTCCGGCCAAATACCCAATTCGCCAGCCGGTCATGGCGTAGGCTTTGGCAAATCCACTGCTGAGGATGGTGCGGGCAAAGATTTCGGGGCCAAGGCTACCGATACTGACGTGTTGCCTGCCGTCGTAGATCAGCTTTTCGTAGATCTCGTCAGACACTACGTAAATATCGTTGGCGACAATAATGTCGGCTAATGCTTCCAGCTCATCCCGGCTATAGACAGCTCCAGTTGGGTTGGAGGGAGAGGTCAACACCAGCAATTTAGTTTTGGGGGTAATCGCTGCGTTGAGTTGGTCGGGAGAGAGTTTGAAGCCGCTGGCTTCGGTGGTGGATACTTTGACAGACGTTGCCCCCGCCAGCGTCACCATTTCGGGATAGCTGAGCCAGAACGGGGCAGGCAAAATGACCTCGTCTCCTGGTTCTAGCATCGCCATCGCCAGATTAAAGAGGGTTTGTTTGCCGCCGTTGCTGATGATGATTTGCTCGGGAGCGTAAGGTAGACCATTCTCGCTGGAGAGTTTGTGGGCGATCTCCTTCCGTAATGTTGGCATCCCTGCCACCGGCCCGTAGTGGGTTTGTCCGTCTCTGAGTGCTTGAATGGATGCCTCGCGGATGTGTAGCGGGGTATCGAAGTCAGGTTCCCCTGCTCCAAAGCCACAAATGTCAACGCCTTCAGCTTTCAGTGCTTTTGCTTTTGACGCAATTGCCAACGTCATCGATGGCGTGAGATTCTTGACGCGAGTCGCCAACTTCACTTCGGATGTCCTCAAGTGCTAGGGAGGTGGAGGGCGAGGAAGGTGTCGCGATCGCGACACTGCCTGCGGGGCCAAGCCTGCCACCAATACGGAACCTGCCCGCATTACCGAGCTTACTGGTCACGAACTGTATCGATAACAAGCACAGGTTAGGATATCAGATTATCCGAAGATTAAAGGCCCGATAAATAAGGTGTTATGACACGTTAAGAATTGCTGGCCACTGGGGGAGGGCGGACTGAGTTGAATCGCAGGGCGGTCATTTTCTCAGCAGAAACTCACGCAGTAGTTCGAAGAACGGTATTAGATACGAAAAGCTAGCAGATGGCTGGATAGTTTGGGGTTCTGTATCAACTGCCCGCTCGGGGGGGGCAAGCCACATGTCGTATTGCTTCAAGTTGAGCATCTGGCTCTTTCTGTGGTTGCTCTACGAGCAGGGGCATGCGTCATCCAGATGCTGCTGAAGGCCGAGACTGGCGGTTGACGACAGGCAAGGCTAGTGCGAACTGAGAATTTCCTCACATCTGTCCGGCGATAAATTCAGCTTGTTCCACCATCATGAAACGGATTGGGTTGTTGCTTTTCTGAACATCCCCAAACCACTCGCTAAACAATGAACTGGGTCAACCAATTGAGGACAAGGACTGTGCGCATTCACCGGGATCGATCTACTCAACTATTCCGCTATGTCCGTCTCAGCCTGCTGATGGCTGGTGCGATGCTTCCCTTTCTCGTCACACCTGCATTTGCCCAAGATGGAGCAGGTGGTGGTTTTGCTCCCTTTGCTGCGATTCAAACTTGGCTATCCAATGCCCTGGATTGGGTGGATAGTTTAGGGCCATTAGGGCCGATTGCGTTTATCGCTATCTACATTATTTCGACCGTTGCTTTAATTCCTGGGTCGCTACTGACTCTGGGATCGGGAGCAATTTTTGGCATCGTTCAAGGCTCAATTTACGTGTTTATCGGGGCCATGATCGGATTGACAATGGCCTTTTTGGTTGGACGTTACGTTGCTCGTGATTGGGTCGCAAAAAAGATTGAGGGGAATAAATCCTTTTCTGCGATCGATGATGCGATTGCCAAAGAGGGATACAAATTGATGTTCCTAATTCGTCTGTCCCCAGGCTTTCCCTTCGGTTTGCTCAACTACATTATGGCCCTCACAAAAATTTCACTCAAGGACTACATCATTGGTGCCACTGGAATCCTGCCGGGGACAATCATGTATGTCTATTTCGGTTCGTTACTGGGTTTGGCGGCCATACAACAAGGGGAGCAGCCGGAGATTCCCTGGATGGTACAAGTGGTGTTGGGCATCGTGATTGTGACCTTGACTCTGTATGTAACCAAGGTTGCTCGCGAAGCTCTGAAATCAAAACTCGGCACGGAGGAGATGCCTTCCTAGCGTGTATAGCAATCCGCTCTAAGGTCTGGAGTCTGTAGACAGCTCAAAGCCTTAAGTTGCCAGGAGAGATGATTAGATAACTCTTCATAGCGGCTTGCCGATC
>JBCBVA010000011.1:0-51907 GCA_039817825.1 Cyanobacteria bacterium J06642_12
CTTACAATCTGTGGTTTAACAACCCGAATTACGACGCAATTGAGCAATCGATTCGGAATGATGACCCAGATATTCTCTTTCTATCCGAGATTAGTCAGCCGATGATGACCGAGCTAGTCTCTCGATTGGAGTATCCCAACTACTATCGAGCGGATGGAGGAAATAACGCACTCTTTTCTCGGTATCCCATTCTGAATGCCACAACAGAAGATTTTGGGGTGAGTACAGAGGGTCGGACGTTTAGCTTGGTGGCTACCCTTCAGGTCAATGACGAACCGGTAACGGTCATTGGAGTCCATCCACCCGTACCGATCTTCCGCAAGTTCTTTCACGTACGCAATCAGCAACTGGATTCATTTGCGCGCATCAGCCGTGACATTGATGGAAAACTGATTCTTCTAGGAGACTTCAACGCAACTCCTTGGTCTCCCTACTTCCAACGATTTGAACGCCTGAGTCAATTAGATAATGCTGGCAGAGGGCAAGGGATTTGGGCCACCTGGTACTTCAATCAAACCCCCAAAACTCGCCCGATTAAAATTCCGATCGATCATATTGAGACCCGAGGATTTACCGCACTGAAAACATGGGCTGGTGCCACAGGAGGCTCGGACCACAAACCTGTCGTCACAGTACTTCGTGCTGATTAGAAACGTTTAGCTCTCGCTATCCCGATACTGATGGTAGATGCCGAGAATTTCCTCTTGACCGGCATACAATGCCGTCACAACATCAGGGTCAAAATGAGTGCCGTTGGATTGGTCCACTAGGTTGTAAACCTTATCCAGACTCCATGCCTCTTTATAGACGCGCTTGCTGCTGAGGGCATCGAAGACATCTGCCAATGCCACAATTCTGCCCTCTAAAGGAATATCGTCTCCCTTGAGACCGTAGGGATAACCTGAACCGTCAAACTTTTCGTGGTGACTGAGGGCGATCGTCGCGCTCTTCTGCAACAAATGCGAATCGGAGTTGGCCAAAATCTCTGCTCCAATGGTGGTGTGCTCCTCCATTACCTTGCGTTCTTCAGCCGTAAACCGTCCCGGTTTGAGCAAGATGCTATCGGAAATGCCGATTTTGCCGATATCGTGCATGGGGCTGGCGTAGAAAATCAGCTCCTGCTCTGACTCCGATAAACCCAGAAATTTGGCAATGATGCGCGAGTAGTGGCTCATGCGCTTGAGGTGATTGGAGGTCTCAGTATCGCGAAACTCCGCTGCTAGCGACAGTCGAAAAATGGTGTCGTAATGGGCGGATTTGAGTTCTTCTGTGAGGCAAACATTGCTGTAGGCAACCGTTGCCTGGGATGCCAGGGATTCTGCCAAGCGTACGGTAAAGTCTGGAAATGGCAGGGGATGAGGGAGATCGCTAGGGTGGTAGTTAATCAGCTGCAGGGCACCCATAACTTCTTTGACCCTTCGGCGCAATGGCACGGTTAAGACCGAATGCGTTGTGTAGTTGGCTTGCCGGTCGAAGTCTTTATTGAATTTGTACGGGGCATCGGCAGGCAAGCAATAGGCATCGTCCAAATTCAAGGGTTGCCCCGACAGGATGACATGGCCAGCAATGCTGCTGTGGTCTAGGGGAAATTCCACCGTCTCCAATGGCGATGGAGATCTTGCTTCAGTATCGAGATGGTCGTTTTGGCAGACGGCAAACCGGATGCGATCGCCCTGCCGCAAATACAGGCTGCCCCCTTCTGCGTGAGTCAGGGCCCGCGCTTCTTTCACAATGCGGTTGAGCAGCGTGTTGAGGTTGCGTTCGGAAGATAGGGCAACGCCAATGTCAATCAAACGTTGGGCCAATTCCAACGATGCAGCGTTTTCAAAGTCTGCTGACGGCGAGGGGGTAGTTACTGAGGGGGAAGTCGCTGACTTGCTGGCTATTTGGGCATCTGTGCGGGCACTGGAGAGAGGAATCGGCATTGACGTTCAAAGGGCTACAGAGCTGCTGCGATATCCATCAGGGCAGTGTCCGTCTGGGCAACGAGACTAGGCTTCCCAAAGACATAAGCTGACTCTACGCGAAAAGCAAAGAATTTACTGGTTTATACGTACGTATTGTTGGGGCTACCTGTTTCGTACCGTTAGTTTGACGGAGCTACTTGAGGTATTTGCCTTGCATCGCAACGAAATCACTAGAGTTGAGGTGTGTTGCCCCTTTCTTCCACATCGGAAGAAGGGCTGGGATGAGGGCGATCGTACTCAGGCTTCGCAGGATTGCGCCCAGCATTAGGCAATTCCATTGAGGTAGCCCCAGATGCTGACTGGAACTGAGAAGACTCTGAGATTGGTGCGAGGGATTGTTCACGCAACCCTTAGTAGAGATGGATAGGAGATTCGGTGAGGTCTCAGGCAGCAGCCGTTAACTAGAAAGTGTCAAGGAAACGAACCAACCACTTCACCCCAGGCTACGGAGATTTCATCATGAATGCTTTCAAAACCCTTTCTTCTGCCACCTTCGCGATCGCCGCTGTTGCAGTTGTGGCCGCTGCCGCCCCCGCCCCCGCTAACGCATCCATCCTGGAAACTTTAGGACGTCTGGAAGAGCGTGGCGCTAGTAGCAAGTCCGGTATCGAGCGCAAAAACTTCCGCCCCGAATTCATTCAGAAAGTAGAAGCAAATTCCTCCACTAGCGAAAACGGTATCTACAACAAAAACTTCCGCCCTGAATTTCTCCAAAAAGTAGAAGCGAACTCTGCTACCAGCGAAAACGGTATCTACAACAAGAATGCTCGTCCCGAGTTTCTACGGAAGATTGAAGCCAACTCTGCCGGTAGCGAGAACGGCATCTACAACAAAAACTTTCGCCCTGAGTTTTTGCAGAAAGTAGAAGCCAATTCTGCAGGTAGCGAGAACGGTATCTACAGCAAGAACTTCCGCTCTGACTTCCTGCAGAAGATTGAAGCGAACTCTGCCACCAGCGAAAACGGCATCTACAATAAAGATTTCCGCCCCGAGTTTTTGCAAAAAGTGAATGATGCTTCCACCAGCAGCGAGTCGGGTGTGTACTAAAGCCCTCGCGATGTTTTTCCTCTCCACATGGGGGATACAGTTTCTCCATAGCTGGCGTCCTACTCTTCTGAGCGGGGCGCTTTTTTATGGACAAGGGCTGCTCCAGGAGTGCGAATCGCGCTGTGTTTAGTGTCTTGGGATTGTCTCGGCCTATCGCCGTATAGCTTACGGCAATCAGCTATGGAGAGTTCTCTTGTCATTTTTCTGGACAATCAAGACTTTGAGCTGTTTCCGCACTCCAGACCTTATAGCGGATTGCTATGCAGTTTGTTGCGCACCTGTTTCTTCGTCTTTGCTCTTACCCTGCAGACTGCGGGGGCTGAAATTGGGAGAAAGGTCGATTTTCCCTGCCACAATAAGGACGAATGGATTGTGAGTGGGTTTGTGACCTCGGAAATTTGGCACCAGTATTTTGATGCAGGAATGCGAGCGGGCAAGCTGGCAGACTACGACCAGGCGGAAAGTAACTTCCGTGCAGCGATCGCGATGGCCTCCGACGAACCGTATCCCCACTACGAACTGGGATATACCATGCTGCTGAAACGGGAATACGAAGAGGCATTAGCTGAATTTCGCGCCACTGACGATTTGGCGCGAGGCTTCTTCCAGGTGCAAGCAGAAATTTACATGTGCGAGCAGTTGCTAGCCGGTGACATCGACGAGCACGTTCTCTCTTTACTGCAGCGACTGCAACAGATGTCAGAAAGCGGATCGGGTAGCGGTAAACAGGCGGAAGACGTGGCGCGGGATGTGATTCGGTTTTCTCCTAATTGTGCCCTCGGTCACTTGTACTTGGGTAAAGCTCTGTCTCGCCGAGATCCCATCCAAGCGGAAGCGTCTCTGGAGCGCTGCTTGCAGTTGAGCCCGGATGAAACAACGCTCATCGATGCTAAATCGCAGATTGGCTTGCTGTGGAGCAATGAAGGGCGATCGGCAGATGCCCGTCAGCTATGGCGAGAGTTACAAGACACCTACTCGGGTCATCTTCAACTGGAACGACTAGAAGAATTTCTCAATCCTGGCAAACAGTCGGGCAATAAGCGATCGACCCCCAGTTTTTGGCAAAAACTGTTTGGCCGAACCTAAGTTGCTACTGTTCAGTCAACTGCAATAAAGGGGATTCACGTTTACTGCCAGGCTGACTGAACCTCCATCCAAAGACATGACATCCCTAAACGCAAGCCTGACCAGACACTGAGTCCACACAACAGTTCATCCGTCAACCTGCTCAACCTGAGTTCGATGGCCCTCATCCCTAGCCCTTCTCCACATGTGGGAGAAGGGACCAAGAGGCATTAAACCCCGATGCTGTCGTAGTATTGTGGGGCTATTATCCCACTCAAATAGCCCTGTCGAACTGACGTTAATTATATAGATGGCTATTTCTCTGAGTCTTATTGATTGAAGCGAGAAAACTGTACCAATCCCATAAATCTATCGAGTCGATAGCCGCGCAATCATCTCAGGCACAGATGATACCTCCAACTTGCGCAATATCCGCCTCACCGTCTGCTTGACAATATTCTCCGAATCCAAAGCTCCTGACCATTTTCAGCATTTGTGGCCCCAACTCCATCCACCAGGCAATCTCTAACTGCCGGAGAGTTAAGCGATCGCGCTTCTGTAACAAAGTCGCTCTTCGCCTACGTCATCCAGCGTGTCGAATTATGGGCCACTCTTCTCCTACCAGTCGAGTAGCCCCCTACCAATCGAGTAGACATATGCCCTCCATTCGCTTGGCATAACGAGAACGATGGCCGCAGTCACCCTCATCAAAATCGCCAATTTCAGTCACAGTGACCGTGGCTGAAGAATTCATCCACTGGAAAACCTGAAGAAAACTACAAGGAATTCCCCTAAAACCCCATATCCAAGCTGTAGAATGAGCTAGTCTTTTTGGTTCCCACACCTAAAACTGCCGATTGTCAACTTGGAGTTAGGGATGAACAAAGGTGAATTAGTCGATGCGGTGGCAGATAAAGCTGGCGTTACGAAGAAAGAAGCAGATGCAGTTGTTTCTGCGGCGATCGATGTGATCGTACAGACAGTTGCAAGTAAAGAAAAAGTTACTTTGGTGGGCTTTGGCTCCTTTGAACCTCGCCATCGTAAAGAGCGTGAAGGTCGCAATCCAAAGACCAATCAAAAAATGGTCATTCCTGCTACCACTGTTCCTGCCTTTTCTGCGGGCAAATCCTTCAAAGATGCAGTAGACCCGAAGAAGAACTAACGCAGACCGTTCATTGTCGATTTTTCATTGTCGATTTGACCTACCAGTCGAACGATCTCCGGGAGCGCCACACCAGCGCTTCCATTTTTATTGAAAAACCATACGACAGGCCAATCCACTCGACCAGCATATGTCCCGAACGCCCGCTCGCAATCCCATTGCCAGCCACCTCTACACCGATCGGCTAGAAAAAATTTGAGCACACGCTGTCAACAAGCAGCACAAGCGGCGATCTCCCTCTCCTGAAGCAACCGTTATGGAGTGCCCGGCATCCTGGACAGCGGGGCTAACTCGCTGAGTTGAATTCAGGAAAAAGGCTTAGTTCAGTGAAGACGGAGGAAATGATTCGGAGTACGCACTTCCCGACGATGACAGCTTGCCGTTAGAGGCGCTACTCGTCACTGGCTGATGCAAGCTAATAAGTTGATTCAGACGACGGGTAAGCTTGGGACGTTTGACAATCGCGTCGATCAACCCGTGCTCCATCAAATATTCTGCGGTTTGAAATCCTTCGGGCAGTTTTTGACGAATCGTTTGCTCGATGACTCGTCCACCCGCAAAACCAATCAATGCTCCGGGTTCCGCCAGAATAATGTCGCCTAGCATAGCGTAGCTCGCCGTCACCCCTCCAAATGTGGGATGAGTCAGCACCGAGATAAATAACTGCCCAGCAGCCCGATGACGCTCCAGAGCCGCAGAAGTCTTAGCCATTTGCATAAGACTGAAGATACCCTCGTGCATACGGGCTCCCCCCGAAGCACAGCACACGACCAGAGGTAGATGTTCGGCAGTCGCTCGCTCGATCAAGCGCGTGAGCTTCTCGCCCACCACTGACCCCATACTGCCTCCCATAAACCGGAAATCCATAATTCCCAGCGCCACTGGAATCGGTTGTCGAATGGAATCTCCACGTAGTTGTCCAATACCGGTGACGATCGCATCGGACAGGCGAGTTCTATCTTGGGTCGCCCGGACGCGATCGCGATAGGACTGGCGATCGACAAATCCTAGCGGATCGCCAGACATCAGGTCACTATCCAGCGGAGTCCATGTATCCAGATCAACCAACTGTTCTAGGCGCTCTTCAGAGGTTGTGCGGTAGTGATGCCCGCAGTCCGGACACACTTGAAAGTTTGTTTTTAGGTCTTTGCTGTAGGTCAGCGCATCGCAAGAGGGACATTTCTGCCACAAATCATCAGCAATTTCGCGCTCCTGGCGTTCCTTGCTGATGGGAGTGTCTTTACGTCGGTCCGCAAACCAGTCAAACAGAGACATGTATTCCGCCGCCTGTCGGTCGTTCCTTACTATGCTAGAGCAATTTCAAGGCGAGCTAGTTATCCCGCACTATTACCTATCTACCACGGTTGTGTAGCACAGGTGACATATCGAGGCGATTTCAGTAACTGCACACTCTGATGACAACGAGCCAGGAAGTCTCTGCAGATTGAGGTCGCGGCAAGGGGGCTACCTCGTTGCAGGAGGTTTGCACCAGCAAGCTGAGTTGCCAAGGACGCGGTCGGCGATCTGACAGTATGGATTCTTCGTACAGTCCGGCTAGGACTCGTGCCTTCTGGCTAAACATCATTGGTCCGTTTAGCCACAATCATTTAGCTAGTTGAAGATTGCTCTTCAATCAATTGCGTTGCCACATACGCATTCCGCTTTTCGACCAAAACGGCAGTTGTAGCCCCCGAGCCGAAATAAACCGTCGATCCCAAATCTAACAATCGGGTGGGAATGTCGTACCCCGCTAGCAGTTGCGCCAGCAGCTCTGCTTCCCAACGGTTAGCCTTGGTGCACAATCGCGTCCACGCCATGACCGTCTCCCACTCAACCGAAATCATAGTAACGCGATCCGCTTAGAAGACTGGAGGAACGGATCTGGCCCCTCCCTCTAGCAGCACCTATTGAATGAGTGTCGATTCCTAATCCTTCGCAAGTCAAGGCACCAAAGGCAGTGAGTTTTAAAGGTCTGGGTTATCATTCAATCAGATTGAACAAATGTTAAGTTGAATTACAGATTTGCAGATGCAGGTTGTCCCGAACTTTTCCGTCCTAGCTTCTAACTCCCTAGAAAAAAATGCCTACCAGGCGTTTCAATGGAGCAAAAACTTTTTTGGTGTATTCCACAAATTCGCATCCACCCGTGCAGGGCTAGCGATAACGGACACCTCAACAGCCGTGCAGCAGCTTTTTGAGGGCAAGATCCCCGAACTAAACCGTTCGTCATCTCAGGTGGCCAGTCCTCGTACGTTGGGAGTCGTACGGCAGCGGTTCGAACGTATTTTGGAAGTCGACTGGCAAGATGCCGAGAACGGGCTATATCCGAAAACTCTACTGTTCGATAATCCCTGGCAAGATTTCTTCCGGTTCTACCCCCAAGTCTGGTTTGACCTACCTGGAATTTGGAGTCGCGTGCAGCGAAAGAAGTACCAAGAGTTCGACCCGGCGATTGATACCGACCACTACCCCAAGTACTATCTGCAAAACTTCCACCATCAGACGAATGGCTATCTGAGCGATCGCTCCGCCGAACTCTACGACCTGCAAGTAGAGCTTCTGTTTGGGGGCAGTGCCGACATCATGCGTCGTCGGGTGATTCGCCCCATCATCGACACCGTTGGCCTGCCGGACAAGTCCACTCGCATTCTGGATGTCGCCTGCGGTACGGGTAGAACCCTGCGCATGTTGAGGGGGGCATTCCCCGAAGCCAAACTCTTCGGAACCGACCTCTCCCTCGCCTACTTGCGCAAAGCCAATCAACTGCTGAGCGAGCTACCGGGCGAGTTGCCGCAATTGCTGCAAGCAAATGCAGAGGAGCTTCCCTACGCGGATGAGGCCTTCGACATCGTCACCAGCGTCTTCCTATTCCACGAACTCCCCGGTGAAGCTCGTCAGAACGTCATTAACGAAGCAGCCAGGGTACTGAAACCCGGTGGGTTGATTGTGATTTGCGACTCCATTCAAATGGACGACTCGCCAGAGTTGAACGAGCTGATGGATTCCTTCGACACCACCTTCCACGAACCCTACTATCGCGATTACATTCGGGACGACTTGGGTCAGCGTCTGCAAACTGCTGGGTGCGAGGTGCTAGACACTGAAGTTCATTTCATGAGTCGTTACACCATCGCCCGCAAGCCCGCTTGATTGTTTGGCAGGATGGCAATGCAGCTGGGGATGCGTCAGGCACCTGTTCGCCGAGACATTGTTTAATGAATGCAATCTTTCATCTACCGTCAGCTAGTGACGGTGACTAGTCATGCTCGGTTCTGAGGCGATCGCCCTCCACTCCAACACTAATGCCCTCAATCTGGCCGGCCCGCAAGATACCAACCTCAAGTTGGTGGGTCGTTTGACGGGGGCTCAGGTGGCCGTGCGTGGTGACGAGCTGTGGACTACCGGTACCGAATCCCAGCGTGAGCGGGTTAAAGCATTGGTGGATCTACTGTCTCCCCTGTGGCAGCAAGGGAGTGCAGTGACGGAAGTGGATGTAGAAACAGCATTGGGGGCGCTGAACACGCATCAGGAGGAGCGCTACCGCACCTCTCAGAATCAGGTGCTGGCCGTGAACCGTAAAGGGGAATCCATTCGCCCCAAGACCCACCGGCAGCAGCAGTATGTCAAGTCAATTGAGACCCACGATCTGACCTTTGGATTGGGGCCAGCAGGAACCGGTAAGACGTATTTGGCTGCGGTGGTGGCCATCCAGGCGTTGAAAGATCGCAAGTACGATCGCCTCATCCTCACCCGACCGGCGATCGAAGCTGGCGAACGGTTGGGATTTCTGCCTGGTGATTTGCAGGCGAAGATCGATCCATATCTGAGGCCGCTGTACGATGCCCTGTACGAATTTATCGATGCGGAAAAAGTCTCCCAGTTCATGGAACAGGGAATGATTGAAATTGCTCCGCTGGCGTACATGCGCGGACGGACCCTTAGCAATGCCTTTGTCATCTTGGACGAAGCCCAGAACACCACCCCCGAACAGATGAAAATGGTGCTAACACGACTTGGGTTTCAATCCCGCATGGTGGTGACAGGCGATCTGAGCCAGACTGACTTATCAGTGCAGCAAACGTCTGGATTGACGATGGCAGCTAGGATTTTAGAAGGGGTGGAAGGAATCGCTACCTGCAGGTTTAAGCAACAAGATGTCGTCCGCCACCCGTTGGTGCGTCGAATCGTGGCTGCTTACGAAAAATTCGAGGCGGGAGACAAACAACCTCCCAAACTCAGAAAATAGTCTCATCAACTAGAGCGCATACCGATTTCGATTGCGCTTCTGCACTTCACAAGGGCTTAAACATCAACAAGCGAAACGTGGCCAGCGGGATGAATCCGTGCTGACCACAGAGTACTTTTTATAGCAGTGGCCATACCACTGCGGACGTTTCAGCTATGTCTATCCCTGACTATGCCTAGAAACCTCTGTCCTAACTGAAATGGCTAGCGCTATATCGACCGTAGTACTGGCTACTGTGCAACAGCAGCTTCTTCAGTCGCAGCTGGTTGACTGTGGGTGAGTTCGGTATTGTCTTCAGAGGGTGGAACCACCTGCCAGAACTTGGGTCGGTATTCATCCCAGCGCTCTAGAATTAAGGCCGCTTTGGGACTACCCGTGCGATCGCTATGACGCTGAATGAACCCTCTCAGCTCCTCTTCCGCAGCGGTCGTTTCAACCCGCTGAATGCGCACAATTTCGCTATTCACTTTGGAGGGCAAATTACCGGTTTCATCCAACAGGTAAGCTAAACCGCCCGTCATACCGGCTCCAACATTGCGGCCCACTTTGCCCAGGACGACTATACGGCCACCGGTCATGTATTCGCAGCAGTGATCGCCCGCCCCTTCAATCACGGCCTGGCCGAGGGAATTACGGACCGCAAATCGCTCACCAGCCACACCGCTAGCGTAGAGGGTGCCGCCAGTTGCTCCGTACAAGCAAGTGTTGCCCAAAATAACGTTTTCGTGGGGGGCACGATGGGCCGAGACAGGGGGTTTGATGACGATCTCGCCACCGTTCATTCCCTTGCCTACATAGTCATTGGCCTCACCCACCAGTGTCAGGGTCATGCCAGGTAGCGTGTAAGCGCCGAAGCTCTGTCCAGCACTACCGGTGAAGTCCAAGTTAATCCGGCCCCCCTTCTCGGCAAATCCGCTGTTGCCGTACTTCTTGGCCACACGGCCAGCAATACGAGCTCCCACCGTACGGTCGGTGTTACGGATGTCGGAATGAACCCGCACTTGTCCCACTTGGGCGATCGCCGCTTCCAATTCGGGGTTGTGCAGCAAATCGTTATCCAAAACAGCACCGTTGCTGTGGACCTCCTCGTGCTCCAACCAACTACGGTCTTCGCGAGTATCAGGCAAATCGAGCAGGCATCCCAGGTCTAGGGTCTGCACTTTTGAAAGCTGCACATTTGCACGAGCCGTCAGCAGGTCCGAGCGTCCGACTACTTCATCTAGGGAGCGGTAACCCAGCTTGGCTAGAATCTGACGGACTTCGTCTGACACAAACGAGAAGAAGGTGACCACATCTTCAGGCACTCCAGAGAAGCGCTCCCGCAGTCGTTCCTGCTGGGTGGCAACCCCCACGGGACATTGGTTAGTGTGGCAAACTCGCGCCATAATGCAGCCCACAGCAATCATGGCCACCGTACCGAAGCCGAATTCTTCCGCTCCCATCATGGCCGCCATCACCACTTCCCAGCCGGTGCGGATACCGCCGTCAACGCGCAGAATTGAGCGATCGCGCAGTCCGTTATCCATCAGGGCTCGGTGAACTTCCGTCAGCCCCAACTCCCACGGACTACCGGCGTGTTTGATCGAGCTGAGGGGGGATGCCCCGGTACCGCCGTCGTGACCGGAAATTTGAATGATATCTGCGTTGGCTTTGGCCACACCAGCGGCGATCGTACCGATACCGATTTCCGCCACCAACTTCACCGACACCTTGGCCTCGGGGTTGATCTGGTGCAGGTCAAAGATGAGCTGGGCTAAATCCTCAATCGAGTAAATGTCGTGGTGGGGAGGAGGAGAAATTAGAGAAACTCCAGGTTTGGAGCGACGCAGACTGGCAATGTATGTACTGACCTTGTGTCCGGGCAACTGGCCGCCCTCTCCAGGCTTGGCTCCTTGGGCCACCTTGATTTCAATTTGCTTGGCGTTGAGTAGATATTCGGGAGTCACGCCGAATCGCCCAGACGCCACCTGCTTGATCGCAGAGCTAGCACTGTCGCCAGATTGTAAGCCGCTGAGATGGGGAAACAGAGCGGACTTACCATCGGCAGTGACATCTTTAATTTGGATGAAACGCGTCGGATCTTCCCCACCTTCTCCAGAGTTAGACTTACCGCCAATCCGGTTCATACCGATGGCTAAGGTCTCGTGGGCCTCGCGACTGAGAGCACCAAGGGACATCCCCCCGGTGGCAAAGCGGCGCAGGATATCTTCAGCGGGTTCGACCTCCTCCAGAGGGATCGGCTGGCGATCGCTCTTAAACTCCAGCAAATCCCGCAGCGTCGTGGGGGGACGGCTCGCAATGCTGTCACGGTAAATCTCGTACAGATCGGGACTGTCCGACTCCAGCGCCTTGTGCAATTGCTTGGCCATCATCGGGCTGTTGATGTGATGTTCTCCCGTACGGCGAGCCTGGATAAAGCCGTAGTTTTCTAACTTGGTGCCCTGTAGCTCGGGGAATGCCCGCCCGTGGAAATCAATCACCTCTTGAGCCAAGTCTTCGAGGGTTAGACCACCAACGCGAGACACCGTGCCGCAGAAGGCTAACTCTACCAGCTCTGAACTGAGGCCGATCGCCTCAAAAATCTGTGCCCCTTGGTAACTGGATAGCAGCGAAATCCCCATCTTGGAGAGGATCTTCAGCAGACCCAATTCGACCGCCGCGCGGTACTTGAGTTGCACTTCCTCCACGGACTGGACTTCCAGCTTGCCGTCCGCCATCATTTTTTGAGTCTTGGGCTTGCTCCACCACTGACGAACGGTTTCGAATGCCAGGTAGGGACACACCGCGCTGACACCGTAGCCAATCAGACAAGCAAAGTGGTGGGTACTCCAGCATTGGGCCGACTCCACCACAATGGACGCCTGCAGGCGCACCCCTTCTTGAATCAAGTGGTGGTGGATAGCACCGACAGCTAGCAACGGGGGAATAAAGGCATGTTCGGAATCCAAGCCGCGATCGCTCAGCACGATCGCTTCGCTGCCATCCCGTACGGCGGCTGCCGCCTGCTGGCACAGTCCTCGCACCGCTGTTTCCAGCCCCCCTGGCCCATCGGCAATCGCAAACAAGATCGGCAGCGTGGTGGTCTTGAAGTCTCCAGAGGATAGCTGAGCTAATTCTGATTCATTCAGAACAGGACTCTTGAGGTAAAGCAGCCGTGCATCTTCCGGCTTGGGATCGAGGAGATTGCCTTTCTTGCCGATGTAGGTATCCAGCGACATCACCAAGCTTTCTCGCAAGGGGTCGATCGCCGGGTTTGTAACTTGAGCGAACCGCTGCTTGAAGTAATCGTAGAGGGGGTGAGGCTTGCTGGAGAGCACTGCCAGAGGGGTGTCATCCCCCATACAGAAGGTGGGCTCTTTGCCCTTTGCCGCCATCGATTCGACGATCATTTCCACGTCTTCGAGGGAGAATCCGAATGCCGTCTGCATCTGCATCAAGCGAGATTCAGATAGCTCGGATTGTGCAGAAAAGCTGCCGGTCTGCAGCTCGACGCGATGTTCGGATAGCCAAGCACCGTAAGGGCGCTTGGCCGCAACCTTTTGCTTGATATCCCAGTTCTTAAGTACTGCACCATCGGATAGATTCACCGCCAGCATCTGTCCGGGACCGAGGCGCCCTTTTTCAACAATGCGTTCCTCGGCAATATCCACCACTCCGGCTTCAGACCCGACCAAGATGAATCCGTCGTGAGTGATGGCATAGCGGGCCGGGCGCAGACCGTTGCGATCGAGCGTCGCCCCTACCAAATTGCCATCGCTGAAGACAATCAGAGCGGGGCCATCCCAAGGCTCTTGCAAGCCGCTGTAAAACTCGTAGAAATCAGTGACTTCGGGATAAGGCTCCAACTCGGGTTGGTTGCGGTAGGCTTCGGGAACCAGCACCGAGAGGGCTTCTGCAGGATCGTAACCGGCCTGTACCAGCAGTTCGAGAGCATTATCTAGGGCTGCCGAGTCGCTGGCATCAGTCGAGTTAACAATGGGCTTAATGTCGTTGGCGATCGCATCCAGCTTGGGAGCCGTCAAGGTGCTCTCGCGCGCTGCCAGCCAGTTAGCATTCCCCAAATAGGTATTGATTTCACCATTGTGGGCCAAGTAGCGCATCGGCTGCGCCAGAGGCCAGCGGGGATACGTATTCGTACTGAAGCGGCGGTGATAGGTCGCGAACGAACTGATGAACAGCGGGTTCTGCAAGTCTAGATAGAATGCTCCTAACACGGAGGAACGCACCATGCCCTTGTAAACCAGGGTGCGACAGGAAAACGACGCCGCATAAAATGCTCCAGCACCACAAGACTGGGCCACCTGTTTGCCCAAACGACGGCGGAGGGCATACAGTTTGTGCTCTAAGTCAGCCCCTCTCAGCGTGGGATGGTCGAGAATGACTTGGCAGATAAAGGGTAAATTTCCGCGAGCAACCACCCCCAGGACCTCGGGCTTGGTGGGAACGGTTCGCCATCCCACTAACGAGAAATCTGAAGTAGAAATAAACGATTCAACCGCTGATTGAACCGCTTGGCGACGAGCCTCATCTTGGGGCAAGAACAGCATGCCAACCGCCATCCGCTCGGTTGCCGGAAGGTCAATCTGAGCAATAGCCGCCCATTCCTGAAATAGGTCCCATGGGATGGCGGTCATGATTCCCGCGCCATCGCCACTATCGCCATCGCTGCCGCATCCCCCTCGATGCTCCATACACTCCAGTGCGGTCAGAGTTTGCTGCACTAACTTGTGGGTGGCTCTTCCTAATCGATCCGCCAAAAAGCCAACACCGCAAGCGTCTCGTTCTTCAGTAAGCCAGCGCAGTGGGGATGCGTTCATAACGTGAGTGTTTAATAGGAAAGTTGCAAAGTGAATACACGGTAGGCGTGCGGGTTGCCAAAAACGGGGTGATTCACCTCCACCCCGCTAAACGAACAGTTACACGAGCTACCCTTCGTGCCGAGCACCTTGTTTCTCAAGGATGCATTGAGCCCGAGTGGGAACGACATTTGAAGTTCAACCGATCAACTAGTCTTCCAGAGCAAGCTGAGCGCGTTGGGTCACCGACAAATCTTAAGATTGTCGGAAATCTAGCTTAACGCAACAGTCCGATCGATCTCAATAGGGCTGAAACAATGACAGTGCGGCCCCGACGGCAATTGTCATGACATTAAGGATGGTCTTCACAGCCAAAGCCTGATTTGATATGCCACAGTTGCATATTAGATAACCAGACTTGCATTCAGTCAGCTCCCGTATCGTGAGAACAACACCATGACTCGTGTTCTTCTTGGGTTGTGTGTTCCTAATCGTGAACTTACCCGAGGAAGCGCTCACCCAGTCACAAGATATGGGTTGAATTAATCGCCGGATAGCACATAAAAAATTCCCCCGGCTACAGCTCGAGGGAATCGTCAATTGGTGAAACAGTGCAAACTTGCAACTGGAGTCGGATTTAGTACAGATCCTCTTCCTTGTGGGTTTCGATGGTGCAATCGGAAGTGGGATAAGCGACGCAGGTGAGTACGAAACCAGCTTCAACTTGATCGTCATCCAAGAAGGACTGATCGCTTTGGTCGATGGTGCCAGAAGTTACCTTGCCAGCGCAGGTGGAGCAAGCACCAGCACGGCAGGAGAAAGGAAGATCGACACCTTGCTCTTCAGCTACATCGAGAATGTACTCATCTTCAGGTACGTCGATGGTTACGTCGAGGCCCTCAGCTTGGCTGACAAGATGGACTTTATAGGTCGCCATTGACGGCAGTCTCCAGAAAATTACTCCACCAATCATCCTGCCACTTTTCGGATAAAGAAATCCTTTCGCTTGCACAGTTTATTTTTCGAGTTGTGCTGCAGTTTGGGAGGCGATCTCGCCCGAACTCCACAAGTAACCCATAAGCCAAGACCGAATAAGTATTAATTCCTAAAAACCTGCAAAGCCTGAAAGCTATAGCCATCAAGCGTTTGTCCGGATCGAGACACTATAAAGAAATACTGACAGCAGCTAGGAATCCCGCCAGTCAAGGCGATGCAGGGATTGCCCAATGAGATTAATCCCTCTTATCACTAGCCCCTTTGACATAAGCAGAAAAAATGAGTTTGCTAGCGCTAAGTTGCTCTATGCGAGCGACTGACTTCCAGTAACTTGCAATCCACTGCATGTATAGCTGTGGTCATACCACTGCGGGCATTTCAGCTATGTCCATCCCTGACTATGCGTAGACACCTTTGTCCTAACTGAAATGGCAAACGCTATCAGGATCTGGAAGAGAGCGATCGCCCTCGCGTTCAATCAATCTGGCCCCCGATGCTGACGTTGCGAATTCGCAGACTGGGGCCACCAACTCCAACAGCCAGCCCGTTTTGTCCCCCTTTGCCACACCCACCCGACTCATCCCAAACAAAGTCATCCCCAATTGCCTCAATATCGGCCAGCGTTTGAAATACATTGCCAGAGAGAGTGACATCCCGCACAGGCTCGCACAATTGGCCGTCTCGAATCCAGCACGCTTCTCCGGCACTGAACGTGAACAGCTCTCCATTCGTGCTGCCCCCCAACCAGTTGGCAGCGTAGAGCCCGCAGTCAATCCCCCGAATCATCTCTTCTACCGGAGTTTGACCGCACTCGATCCAGGTGTTGGTCATGCGTACCAAAGGGGAGTGGTGGTAGTCGAGGCAGCGGCTGTTACCGGTGGGAGATTCTTCCAGGCGGCCAGCGGTTTCTCGGGAATGCAGGCGACCGACCAAGCGGCCATCCTGAACCAGTTGAGTAGCCGTTGCGGGTGCCCCCTCATCGTCAAATTGATAGCTGCCGCGATGTCCGACAGGAGCAGCTCCATCCCAAACCTGCAGGTTGCTGGGACCAAATTGCCGTCCCAGAGTCATGACCTCCAACAAATCGGGGTTTTCGTAGATAGCATCCGCTTCAGACAAGTGTCCAAAGGCTTCGTGCACAAACAGCCCCGTCAAGATGGGGTCGATCGCCACCGTGTAGTTACCTCCGGGAACAGAGGGCAGTTGGAGAGCGGCGATCGCCCGTCGAGCAGCCCCTTCCACTCGCGCCTCCAGATTCTCCATATCCTCAAATCCTTGTCGGGAACCGGTCGTCTCGCGCCCGGTTTGCACCACATCTCCGTGACGAGCTGTGGCAAAGGCGCGCAACTCCAAATCGTGCCAGCTTTGGTCGATTCGAGTTCCTTCCGAAGTCGCGATCCACACTTGCTGGGTTTGGTCGAGGTAACGCACACCTGTGGATGCGATCTCCCTCCCAGCCCCACTTAAAAGTTGGTGGTAGCGATCGCACAGATCTCGCTTGCGTTCGAGGGGGACAACTCGCGGATCGGTGCCAGTGAGGGCAAGGGGAACGGTGGCGCAATGGATGGGAATTTGCGCTAGACGAGTCACGTCATCTCCCACCCAGCGGGCAGCAGAGATGGTGGCCTGGATGTGGCGTTCCAAATCTGCCAGCGAGTTAAAGCTGGCGAACCCCCATCCTCCTTTGTAACAGGCACGAACGTGACCTCCCACAGAGATTGACTCGCTAGCCCCCTCCAGTCCTTCATCCCGGTAAGCGATATCGGTACGCTCGATACGCTCCAGTCTGACCAGCAGAAAATCCACCCGATCGCGGTACCGGTTCACCCAATCGTCCAACCGATTCAGACCGTCAATTGCAATTGCTGTCATGAGTATCCAGACTGATATCGGGCTAGTCTACAGTCAAAATCAACGGTCAGCACCAGAATGAGGCTAGTGCTCTGGCAATGCAAGCGGGAGACCTTGAAAAGTTCATTCAGGTTGGCTGCAGGGTCTTACTGAGAGACAGCAGCCATCAGCATCAGCCTGAGAATCCATCACCTCAAGTGGTGTACTCGGCATTGATGCGGACGTAGTCGTAGCTCAAATCGCACCCCCAGGCCACGCCGCTGGCGCTCCCTTGGTGTAAGTCCACAGAAATTATTACGGGGTCACCGCGAAGGTAGCTGGATGCGGCATCGCGATCGAACGCTAGCGGTCGCCCACCCGCCATCAACTGAAATGTCCCGAGGGCAATATCTAATTGTTGGTCGTTGAAATTCACCCCCGAGCGACCGGCAGCCATCGCGATCCGTCCCCAATTGGGATCGTTGCCGTAAGCCGCAGCTTTTACCAAAGGAGAGCTGGCAATGGTGCGAGCCATTAATCGTGCGTCACGCTGAGAAGCGGCCCCAGTTACCGTCACTTCCATCAGCTTGGTGGCCCCTTCCCCATCTCGGGCAATCGCTTTGGCCAAAGAAATACACACCCACTGCACCATGTCCTCCAGCAAGCTGGCAGCCGGACTATCGGCAGCGATCGTGTCTCCACCAGCCACTCCATTAGCCAGCGCCAACACCATGTCATTTGTACTGGTATCGCAATCCACAGTGATTTGATTGAAGCTAGCATCCACCGCCCGCTTCACCATTTCGTCCCAAACCGCTGACTCGACTCTCGCATCGCACGTAATAAACCCCAGCATGGTTGCCATATTGGGATGAATCATCCCCGATCCCTTTGCCATTCCCCCCAACCGAATCGTTGCGCCGTCGATATCGGCTTCGATTGCCACTGTTTTTTCCACCAAATCGGTGGTGAGAATTGCCTTGGCTGCGACAGGGCCAGCATTACCCCCATCTGCTGACAGCGCTTGCCGGACCAGCGACGGAACGGCCGCTTCCACTTTGGATACATCAATGCGCTGACCGATCACCCCTGTGGAAGCCGTCAGAACTTGAGACGACTCGATCGCCAGAGCGTCCGCCACCAGTCGAGCGATCTCCCGATTATCGTGCTCGCCATCGCTACCCGTACAGGCATTTGCTTGACCGGAATTGCAAACAATGGCCCGAATGGGTTGTCCTATAGCTAACAGCTCTTGACCGTAGGTGACGCAGGCGGCTTTCACAGCATTTTTGGTAAACGTTCCAGCCGCAACAGCATCCACCTCGGATACCACCAACGCCAGGTCCATTCCCTCGGAGGGTTTCAACCCTGCCGCCACCCCCGCTGCCCGAAATCCCTGCGGTGCCGTAACTCCCCCAGCAATCTCCCGCCACGTTTGACCCACAATTGATGCCTCAAGATCGCCATAAGTAGACCTATCATCACACCGCAGCGGCAGCCTGACCACCATGCTCAAGATGAACGGAGCAGAGAATAAAACAGCCTAAAGATAAACCGGGCTGAAGATGATTGGGGGATGACTATTTGCCAGCCACCCCCTGTCTATTTACCAAATCCCGAAGGCTTAGCGTTGGCGCTCTCAACGCAATTTTCCAATTGCTTGAGCAATTTTCCTGATTGCAAGTCCTGGCCGATCAGCACCAATTGATTTTGCTTGGGCTTATCCTCCGGCCAGGGTTCGCCGTTCACTGTGTAGCGATTCCCGCAGAGGTGGAAAACATGGCGATCGGGGCTTTCGTCAAACCACAGCACTCCCTTGGCACGAAAAATTCCTTCCGGTAAATCATTGAGGAAATTTTGAAAGCGATCCAGGCTCATGGGGCGATCGCTGGAGAACGACACCGAGCTGAACCCTTCTTCTTCTAAATGAGAGTGGTTGTGCCCGTGATGGTCATGGTGTTCATGCTCGGCATGAGCGTGGTCGTGCTCGTGATGGTCATGCTCGTGATGCTCGTGTTCGGCATGAGCATGCTCGTGGTCATGCTCATGCTCGTCATGCTTGTGCTCGTCATCAGCGGGAAGAGCACTCGACTCAAACAGCGCTGTGTCCAACAGCAACTCCAGCGGAACATTAGCCTGGTTGGTCTTCAGAATTCGCGCTTCAGTCTTGATAGTTTTAATCCGCTTTTCCAATCGTTTGAGGTCACTGGCCTCAACCAAATCCGTCTTATTCAGAACCACCACATCTCCATACGCGATCTGACTGTGGGCAACATCGCTATCGAATAAGTCGGGGGCAAAGTTACTAGCATCCACCATCGTCACGATGGAATCGAGGCGAGTCAGGTCTCTCAGCTCGGGACTCAGGAATGTCAATGCCACAGGTAGAGGATCGGCCAACCCAGTGGTTTCGACGACTAAATAATCAATGGGTTTATCCGACTCGTCAGATTTTTCCATCAAACGGAAGACACTGTCGGCAACATCCCCTCGCACGGTGCAGCATATACAGCCGTTATTCAGCTCCACCATGTCTTCTTCGGAAGACACAATCAGCTCGGAGTCGATACCGATCTCGCCAAATTCGTTGACCAGTACCGCCGTTCGCATATCCTTCTGGTTGGACAGAATGTGATTGAGCAGTGTAGTTTTACCGCTCCCCAAGAACCCCGTCACGATTGTGACTGGCAAACCGCGTTGAGGTACGTCCATTTTGCTCACTCCTGCTGTCATCACGCTTGCTGCTGTCAGTCCTATATTGGCTCGGCTAATTCCAAATCGGCCAGAGGAGCCAATCAATATAGCCATCGAAACTCTAGCCCACGAACAGACTGACTCGTCCAAGACTCCACGATGTATTTGCAATTGAAGTATTTGCTATGGATATGGGGCTATTGCCGCAACGCGATCTCAGCATCCCGAGACTTGCTCGCAGACCAAGACGGCCTCGCGTCCCAGACAGCCTGCAAATGAGCGAGATCCTTCGTTCCTTCTTAAACGCACTCCCAGAAACAACCGCTCGATCCATCGACTCTGCCACCCGTCGAATATTTCGATATGTAAACAGCTTGACAGCATACTGGTTAGGTCGACTAGCATGTGTGCATCCAAGATTCGTTCGTATTGTTTCCTAGCCACATTCGCTATGTCCGACCAGAGATCGACAACCTCGAAACAGAAGGTGACGTTTTACCTGTCACCCGAGCTGCACCGAACCACCAAGGTTCAAGCGGCAGTCGAGTGCGATTCGATGTCATCGATTATTGAGCGAGCCCTTAGGTTCTACCTCGAGCATCCGGACGTGGTGGAAGGTGCGATGGGTCAGGCCCATCAAGTTCACAGTTGTCCTGCGTGCGAAAGTTCATTTGTCATGCGCCAGGGCATGCCCCAGCTAATTTCCCAGCAAGCAGCGATTCTTGATGATTCTGTCACGGCTGAAGCCGTGCGACGCCGAGCCGGCGAGCTACAAGATGACGGTCAGCCAGACTTAGTGACCTGTTAGATGATTGGGCATGCCTTCGGGTTGCCACTTTTTATCCGTTTCCAGGTCTTCGAAACATTCCTGACTCGTTGACGGTGCTGAGGCATCGTTAAGCGCAGTAGTTGAAATAGGTGTAGCCTTTGCTGCGTTTGATACAGTTCAACCCTGTTAGTCTGTTTTCCATTGTTTCCGTTGGGTGAGCGCTATGCGAGAACTAAACGTTCTCATCCAAGCCCAATACCCACTGATCTACCTCGTCACTCCCGAGGAAGAGCGGGCAGAGGACGCGATCGCCGAGGTGGCCAGAGCGGTGTCCCCTCGTCGGGATGTGTTTATCTGGACGGTTACCCACGGCATTGTGGAGTATGGCAAGCCCCGGACTCTGACGATTAACAGTACCCAATCCCCCCAGTTGGCGATTCAGTGGGCCATGGATCGACGGGAAGCCGGAATTTTCATCTTCAAAGATTTGCACGATTTTCTGGACGCGACCGATGTTAAGCGTTGGCTGCGAGATGCGATTGCCAGTTTCCAGGACACGGATAAGACCATTGTCCTCATGTCTCCGGTGCAGAACGTTCCGGTGGAATTGGAAAAAGAAGTTGTAGTCGTGGATTTCGAGTTGCCCAACATGCAGGTGTTGGGGGAGATTCTGGACGATCGGTTGAGCCAGCTCTCTCCAGGGACAACATGCGATGACAGCAGCCGCGAAAAGCTAGTTAAGGCGGCTCTCGGCCTCACGCTGGATGAAGCGAAAAAGGTGTACCGCAAAGCGGCCGTGGTCAGTGGTCAGCTAACGGAAGCTCAGGTCGATATCGTTCTATCAGAGAAAAAGCAACTCATTCGTCGCAACGGCATTCTTGAGTATGTCGAGGAAGACGACACCATTGACTCCGTTGGCGGTCTTGATGCCCTCAAGCATTGGTTGACCCAGCGATCGGAAGCCTTTACAGAACGAGCCCGCGAATACGGCCTGCCTCAGCCCAAAGGCATGTTGATTCTGGGGGTTCCCGGTTGCGGTAAATCTCTAATTGCCAAAACTACATCCCGATTGTGGGGCCTACCGTTGTTGCGATTGGATATGGGGCGGATTTACGACGGCTCCACGGTTGGCAAGTCAGAAGCGAACTTGCGCAGTTCTCTCAAGACAGCCGAGTCTCTGTCACCCGCCATCCTGTTTATTGACGAGCTTGATAAAGCATTTGGTGGAGCTGCCGGTTCGAGCGATTCTGACGGTGGTACTTCCAGCCGCATTTTCGGTTCGTTCTTGACGTGGATGCAGGAGAAAAAATCTCCCGTCTTCGTGATGGCGACGGCCAACCGAGTGGCAAGGCTGCCCAGCGAATTTTTAAGAAAGGGGCGATTTGACGAAATTTTCTTTGTGGATTTGCCGAATCAATCCGAGCGTACGGATATCTTTCGCATCCATCTGGGCAAACGACGCAAAGACGCGTCCCGATTCGATCTGCCCCAGTTAGCTTCCGCCACCGATGGATTCTCGGGAGCTGAAATCGAACAAGGTTTAATTGCAGCAATGTACGAAGCTTTCGCCCAACACCGAGAGCTGACGCAACTGGATGTACTGGCTGCAATCAAAGCAACTCAACCGTTATCACGCACCATGCTCGAGCAGATAACGGCTTTGAGGGAATGGGCCCAGCAACGGGCTCGGCCAGCAGCGGCAACTGTGGCCGAGTACCAGCGGCTGGAGTTCTAGCTACGTTTCACCCGAGGAGGTTACAGTTCACAGAACAGCATTTAGCTCACAGCGTTCCGTTTTTCGTTCGTAACGACTTATTAAGGAGAAACTCATGTCTCACTTTAGCACCCTGCGTACCAAGATCGTCGACGCCGAAATCCTCAAGCAGTCCCTTCAGGATCTGGGCCTGACTGTAGCAACCGAAGATAGCGTTCGGGGGTATAACGGCCAGCAAGTGCGTGCCGATATTGTGGCTCGCTTGGAAGGGGATTACGACCTAGGCTGGTCTCGCAACCAGGATGGCTCCTTCGATTTAGTTGCCGATCTATGGGGTGTCGCCAAGAAGCACAACCAGACCGAGCTAATTAATTCGATCAACCAAAAGTACGCGGTTAACAAGACTCTGGTGGATGCCAAGCGTCCCGGTCTGCAGAACGCCAACGTTCGTCTCATGGTGCATAGCTAAGACAGTAGCTCCACCTTCGCAGACACGCGTTATAGTCCTGCCTTTGTTCCTCTTTGCTGGGCCGATTCATTCGGCCCTTTTTTCGTGCCTGGCCACTTTTCCATGCCGATATAGATTTTGCCATTTCAGTTAGGACCAAAGTTTCTAAGCATAGTCAGGGATGGACATTGCTGAAATGTCCGCAGTGGTGTGGCCACTGCTATAACTTTTCGTACCTAAAAAGCAACGGGAACGATCGGGGCCGATCCCCTCCATCGTCAGTCCGTATTCTGCAATAAGGTTTAAAAGGGTCTCACTGAATGGCAAACCGAGCCAGAACGGCTCCGTACAGTTTCCAAATCTCAAAGGCAACAAATGCCAGCAAAATGCCAAGCGTTGCAGTACTGAGTATGGGAATTTTCTTACCCATCAACGACGTCACAAACTGAAGGGCAACCAGAGCGAGCGCAATTGCCGCAAAAATTTGAATGGGAGTCACAATACCTCCAGTTGATGGGCGTTCATCTGGTCCATTAGCATTTACTCAGTGGAACGCAAGTGTCTTGAGCCTAGCCTAACTCTCGGTACAGTCCAGCAATTTTTTGAACCACTTGAGCTTGGGTCAGACCGTCGGTGAGGACTTCCAGAGCATCATCTGCCTTACGCAACGGAGAGGCAGCCCGCTGGCTATCTTTGCGATCGCGCTCCTGAATCTGCTGCTCTAGCTCCTGCAGGTCTACAGACGTACCGACAGCCGCCAAATCCCGCTGGCGGCGGCGAGCCCGCTCGCCAGGGGTTGCAGTCAAAAAGATTTTCAGCTCAGCATCGGGGAAAATTGCGGTGCCGATGTCGCGCCCCTCCATCACCACGCCTCCTTGACGGCCCATCTCTTGTTGAACCTTGAGGAGAATGTCTCGCACCATTGGATGGGCAGAGACAGCAGACACGTTGGCGGTAACGGCCTGGGTACGAATATCTTGAGCGACTTCGCGATCGCGGACCCATACCTTGGCCGGACGCTCGGCATCCCCGGAGGGCTCGAATCGAATGTCTGCCGAAGCGGCTAGATCGGCCACAGCGACTTCATCGTCAATATCGACATTACACTCTAGCGCCAGCCAGGTAACGGCTCGGTACAGGGCGCCGGTATCCAAGTAGAGAAGTCCTAAACCAGAGGCCAGTTGACGAGCAACGGTGGACTTGCCTGCCCCCGCAGGACCGTCAATTGCCAAAATGGGTTTGCGGGGGATATCTAATTGGACATTATCTATGAGTCGCGTTTGGCCCACCACTGCAGCTGCTGCCACTAAACCGGACTGTGAAACTGTCGTCAAAGGTTCGAGAGTGTTGGGGTGAACCACGTCGATATATTGTATGTGCAACTCCAATTGGTTATAGTACACCGATCGGGCAGTTTCGCGCAGAATTTCGGCATTTCTTTCCCCGGCATCAAATTGCGCTTTGGCGGCAAACAGCCCGCGTGACAGAGTCAAGGCTACCTGTCGTTCGCGATCGCTCAGGTATTGATTGCGGGAGCTGAGCGCTAACCCATCGGGGTCTCGAACAATCGGGCAACCAACGATCGCAGTCGGGAGTTTGAAGTCATCCACCATGCGGCGAATCAGTGCTAATTGTTGTGCATCCTTTTGACCGAAATAGGCGAGATCGGGCTGCACTAGGCTCAGCAGCTTCAGCACAATCGTCAGTACCCCTTCGAAATGTCCCGGACGCATGGGACCGCACAACGTCGCGATCGCTCCCGCAGGCGGAATCACCTGGGTCACCTCATCTAGGGTTTGTCCGGAAAGAATATCTGTCGGGTGGGGGACAAAAACAATATCGACTCCGGCAGCACGGCAGAGGTCGAGATCAGCTTGCAACTGGCGCGGATAGCGATCCAAATCTTCGGTGGGGCCGAATTGCAGCGGGTTGACGAAAATGCTGACAACAGTCAGGGTGCAGTCGCGAATCGAACGATCGATCAAACTGGTGTGGCCTGCGTGGAGAGCCCCCATTGTGGGCACCAAGCCAACAGGAACTGCACCTGCGCTGGAACGGAATAATGGCGACCCTGTCCGGGATGATGCTGACCTTTTCAGATCTTCGGCGTCCAAGGCTGGCCGATCGACAGCCATAAGGGCGTCGTTCTGTGCTGACCCTACAGACTTGGTACGGGCCAGCACAGCTTGCAACACTTCACCAGAGCAAACAACGTGCATTAATAGCTCAAAAACCACCCCGATTAGGGTCACAGCCCCAGAGTGGTTTGTCAACTGAGTATGAAACTGTCTGTCAGAGC
Source organism: Cyanobacteria bacterium J06642_12 (assembly GCA_039817825.1). Taxonomy (GTDB): domain Bacteria; phylum Cyanobacteriota; class Cyanobacteriia; order Thermostichales; family PCC-7336; genus PCC-7336. The sequence continues at coordinate 25,034 of JBCBVA010000011.1, forward strand.
TAAGTCAGACCTTAGCATCTCAGAATCCGGCACAGATTCATTCTCGGCACAGATTCATTTTCTTCAAGATGCAAAATTAACGTCTAGCCAGACAACCTACAGGCCGAAGGTGTTGCTGCGGCGGTACTGGGTGTAGGCAGCAACGAACAGACCGACCAGAGTAACCAGCACCATACCAAGAACGATACCGAGAAGTAGAGGTTCAACCATGAAAAACTCCTGCTTGCTATGCGAGAAATACTGTGCGACTTATTAATCTCTCTGTAGAGTAACCTATCAGCCCGTCCGATTGAATGTGCCAGCAGAATTTCCGGCTCTGCCGTGCTGCTTAGCAGCCGTCTTTAGCTAAGGAATAGAGGTGTTTGGGGGGACGCTTGCCGTGCGATCCCCCCAGTCCAGTCCCGCTTCCCAATCCAATTCCACAGTTCACTGGCATCAACAAGCGAATTGGCAAGCTCTCCGCACGAACTATATAGCTCCGTTGAACGAGGTTGGGAGCCCGATCTATCTGCGTCTATCTAACCGATCTCCAGCGATCCCCGCTGAACCCATCTTCTATAGAGGCCATTTCAATATTGTCTTTACATTCTCTTTGGATGGCGCACGAACTGCCAATAGACACAACCACTAGGGAGTTCGCTTTCAGAATCGCACAAATTCTTTACAGGGATAGCGATTGAAAGATGAAAATCCTCTGGGATCGCCCTGGTATCATGATCCCTATCCAACCTGACTAACAGGAGTTGGCTACTTTGCATGTTCGAAAAAGCGCATTTAATTCGGAAACTTTAATTCGTCCCTATACTCTCATTAGCTTTGGTGCCTCGTGGTGCCACCTGTGCGACTTACTGCATCCCATTTTGAGGCGAGTGGTCTCGGAGTGGAACGATGCAGTTGACCTGTTAACGGTGGATGTGGAGCAGGACTGGACGCTAGCGCGCCAGTACGGTATCCGCACCCTCCCAGCTCTATTGCTGGTTGAACCGGACGGCAGGGTTGTGCGGCGGATCGATTCGTTTCGCAACCGCGAAGATATGGTTCGCCAGTGCGAGATGCTCGTACGGTCCCGGCAGCTACGCGAGTAGTTCCTGCACTCGAGCAACCTGAGCTAGCGTAATCAATTCAGCGGTGCTTGTGCGCCGCTTTTTTATGGTCATAGGTCAAGTGTTGTCTAACAGTGGCCATACCACTGCGGACATTTCAGCTATGTCCATCCCTGGCTATGCTTTGAAACTTTTGTCCTAACTGAAATGGCAAACGCTGTATATGGTCAGTTCGACAGGGCGAGGAGAGTCCTCCTCGCTCAATCTAAGACCTTCAGCCTTCCTGCAGGCGAGGCATTAAATCCACCAGATTGCAGGGACGATAGCGACTGTCTAGCTGGTACTGCAGTAAACCGTCCCAGGCATCTCGACAAGCACTGGTCGATCCCGGCAATGCGAACAGATACGTTCCTTGGGCAACACCTGCCGTCGCCCTAGACTGCAAGGTAGAGGTGCCGATTTTCTGATAGCTCAACATGCGAAACAGTTCGCCGAAACCTGGAATGGTTTTGTCATAGAGAGCTTCAAACGCTTCTGGTGTCACATCACGACCGGTTAGTCCCGTGCCTCCTGTCGAGATCGCCACCTGCACGCTAGGGTTGGAAATCCATTGTTTGAGCTGAGCGGAAATCGCATCGATGTCATCCGGCACGATCGCCCGCTCGACCACGCGATGACCGGATTGGGACGCCAAGTCCACCAATGTCTGACCGGAGCGATCGTCCGCCACTGTCCGCGTATCGGATACCGTCAAAATCGCGATGTTGACAGGACGAAATTCACGAGATTCGTCAATACCAGCCATTCGTTATCAGTGCCCCCACATACCAATGCTCCCGAATTCATTCAACCGCCAGCGATCGCTTACCCATAAAGTCCGCCACCTGCTTCGGCCACTCGTTTTGGTACTCGTTCTCGAGCCAATGAATTCGGCTCGCAAGCAACAGCGTTCGCGTCGAATTGAGCAGCGATCGCGTCAGCAAAGCAATCGTCAACTAGCTGAGCGGATTGGATATCCCGATCGAAATGATAGTGTAGGCTCTTGCGCAACAGGCGCTCCACAGTGCGCCACGCTTTCAACTCGGGCACTCCTTGCTTCTGGAGATCGCGATTTTCAGAGAGGTGGAGATCGCCCGCACCGGTAGAGACAATACCGTCCGGTAGTTGCGGACGGGGTAGCAGCTTTAGCACTGCTCGCGTGGAGGAGGTCAGAATCGCCCGCTGCATAGGTCGCTGCGAGCCAATGCAATGGTGGCAGGCGACCCCACCCCCATCGGGGCTAAACGACCATTCATGAGTACCGGGGCAATCGGAGCAGGGGCGTACCTGCGGGGCAATCCCAGCGATCGCCAATAGGTGATACAGGCCGTGAACCAGCAGGGGCAGAGCGGAAGCGTCTGAAGAGGAGCGCTCTAGCCGCTCTAGATGTTCCACCAACAGCAGAAAAAGCTCTCGTTGAGGCTGATCGGAGAGCGCCTGGTACAGCACCACCTCAGCCCAATATTGAGCAACCGTCAATCGGGTCAGACTGGACCGCAGGTAAGGCAAACTTTGTACCCGATCTGCTTGGGAAATGCGATCGAGCGATCGCCCCTCCACCAACACCAGCTCGTTGATTGCAAATAGCTCCGTATTGCCCCCCAACTGCGTTTTCTGCTTGCGCGCTCCAGGGGCAACCGCCCGCACCAGTCCGTACTCATCGGTGAGGATGGTAACAATGCGATCGGCCTCACCCAACGGGGTGACCTTCAAGTTGATGCCGGTGGCTCGGTAGAGGCGGCGATTTCCCATTGTCAGATTGGCTAGATAAGTACTGAACTGAGAGCATCCATCTGAAGCGATTCTGGCTGAGATGGTGGAGCAAGTGCAAAAGTCTTGCTGAAATTTCAGGTTTCCAGTTCCAGAATGACCAAGGGTTTCAAATGACTGGGATTACGGAGACGATTTAGGCGCTAAGCCGATTCAGAGGTTATTCTCCTGTCAACACTGAGAATGGGGATCTCCACTCAACCACAGGCTTACTGCAAAGTGGAGGGCGAGAGAAGGCATCCCTAAAAGTAAGTCTGGCAAACACTAGGACGGCTGAGCCGCCAGCGGTTCGGCTTCCTCGACTGGGTTGGCGAGCAGGTGCAGACGCTCGTGGTGGACGTTCTCGGAAATGCGGCGGTAGGCCAACGTGAGTCCTGCCAATTTGTATTCCAGATCGGGAGATAGCATCTCGTCAGTAAAGCGCCATTGCCAGTTGTTTGTGGTGGTAGACGGCATGTTCATGCGAGCATCTCGGCCCAACCCCATCACATCTTGTAGTGGCAGTAGGGATAGATCGGCTACAGAGCTGAGAGCTAAGCGGTTGAAATCCCAATGAATGCCGTCGCGGATTTCGTCTTCCGAGGAGTAGCCCATGTATTGCAGTACCCTCTGGCGAGCGTGGTCAGAAATGCCCTCACCGCGATCTCCGGTCTCTTCGTAAAACCACCCCACCATTGTGTCGTTGTCGTGGGTGCCGGTGTAAACCACGCTGTTGCGCACGTAATTGAACGGCAGGTACGGATTGTCGGCAGTATCCCCAAACGCAAACTGTAGTATGCGCATACCAGGGAAATCGAACTGGTCTCGCAGTTGGTCAACCTCGGGAGTAATCACCCCCAAGTCTTCAGCCATGATGGGCAGCTGACCGAGGCGATCGCGCAGGGTGTCAAAGAAGTGCGCCCCCGGCCCCAATACCCAATCACCATTCATGGCTGTGTCTTCATCACCGGGCACCGACCAATAGGCTTCGAAGGCCCGAAAGTGGTCGATACGCACAATATCGACGTAGTTAAGTAGATGCTTGAAGCGGAAAATCCACCAGTCGTATCCCCGCTCTTTCAACACATCCCACCGGTAAATGGGATTCCCCCACAGTTGTCCCGTACGGCTGAAGTAATCCGGGGGTACACCGGCCACTTGCTCGGGCAATCCCTCTTTATCGAGATAAAACAGGTCCCGATTGGCCCAGACATCGGCGCTGTTGTAGGCCACGTAGATCGGGATATCTCCAACTAACTGCACGTCATGTTTTGCGGCGTAGGCTTTGAGCGCCATCCACTGGCGGGCAAACACAAACTCCACAAAGCGGCGATAGTCGATCGCCTCTGCATAGCGCTCGCGGCAAAGGGCGATCGCGTCGGGATCGCGCTGGGCAATGCTAAAGCCATCCACATCAGCCCAGTCCACCCACGATTTCCACTGATTTTCCGACAGCATGACAGCGAATAGAGCGTAGTCTTCCAGCCAGTCTGCTTCTCTACGACAGTAGTTTTGAAAATCTTGCGTCTGCTCCAGCGTCGCGTTTGCCTTGAAATTACTGTAGGCAGTTCTAACGATGTGGCGCTTGAAGCGAATGGTGGTGGAGTAGTCCACTAAGCCGGGAAATTGGGCTTGCACTTGGGGCCATTCTTCAGCCGCTTCCCAGTCAGATGGCTGCAACCAACCTTCTTGTACGAGCAGTTCCGGGCTGACGAGGAGGGGGTTACCGGCGATCGCGGAAAAGCACGCATAGGGAGAATTGCCATACCCGGTCGGGCCGAGGGGGAGCACCTGCCACAATCGCTGGCCGCTGCGCACGAGAAAATCGACAAAGCGATAAGCGGCTGGCCCCATGTCGCCAATACCAAACGGGCCGGGCAGCGAAGTGGGATGCAATAGGATGCCGCTGGCGCGTTCAAAACTCATAATGAATGCCTTGCCTAAATTGAGAGTATGGATTGGTCGCGTTCGGGTCTGAGAAGTCTGGGATCTGAGAAGCCTGGGATCTATGAAAGACGATCTTGACTGGTTCGGGGATACAACTGCGAAAATTGCCGCTCCATCTCTGCAGAAGTGTAGCGCTTAGGTGTCGACCTATCGGTAGCGAAATCTAGAGATGATGTCTGTGGTTATAGAGAAACAGACCCGTCGAAGAGAGTGCCGCCGTTCGGAAAAGTGTAGGGATCTGGGGCACCAATTTACGCCATGCTTCGCCTAACGACACATTTCCAGCAACACAAGCGTCTCTCCAAGCAATTTCATATACTCGATTACCGGTAGTTACCCCCCGATCGCTCGTGAAAGATTTCAATACGGGCATCCCTAGCACCCGTTGGCTGCAGGCGATGGTTCAAAACAAGACCACCGTTAACGTTCAACTCTCCACCGGCGATCGCATCTCGGGTCGCGTGAAATGGATCGATCCTGACTGTATTTGCCTGGTAGCGTCCTCCGGTGGAGAACAACTGGTGTGGCGACAGGCGATCGCGACTATGAGTTCGAGTTAGAGCAATTTCGAGCTAAAGCGACTTGAAACGAACCCCAGCTTTGGTTGCTCATTGATGATTTGACGACAGGGCGATCGCTATACTGGGCCATGCTGGCTGTTTGGTTAGGACTGTGTGGCCGGTACGCCCTCGCTCTGATTGGATATTGATAGCTGTATGGACGTAATACCTGCCATCGACCTGCTGGGGGGCCGCTGCGTGCGCCTGGTGCAGGGGGACTACGATCGCTCCGAAGTATTTGGAGACGATCCGGTGGCGATGGCCCAGCGCTGGGCCAATGACGGGGCCACTCGCATGCACCTGGTAGACCTCGATGGTGCCAAGCGGGGGGAACCGACAAACTTTGGCGTAATCCAAGAGATTGTGGCGGCTCTAGATATTCCCGTGCAGGTGGGGGGCGGAGTGCGATCGCTGGAAACGGCCGAACAACTGATTGGATTTGGCGTGAATCGCGTGATTGTGGGCACGCTGGCGGTGGAGCAGCCGGAGGAATTGGCCCGCATGTGCGATCGCCATCCGGGAAAAATCGCTGTTGGTATTGACGCCCGCAACGGCAAAGTGGCCACTCGCGGTTGGCTGGACACCACCGAAGTAGAGGCAACCGACCTGGTCAAGCAGGTGTGTCAGCACGATCTCGCCGCCATCATCTATACCGACATTCATCGCGATGGCACCCTCAGCGGCCCTAACATCGAGCAATTGCGATCGGTCTCCGATGTCTCGTCCGTGCCGATCGTCGCTTCCGGTGGTATCAGCTCGATTTCCGACCTATTGGCCCTGCTCCCCCTCAGCTCCCCCGGTCGCAGTGGAGCCCCTGTCAGCGAGGCGATTGTCGGTAAGGCCTTATATTCAGAAGCATTTACCTTGTCAGATGCCATTCGAGCGGTCGGACAAGGGCGCTGGCAGGATGTGCCCGAACAATGGACCGATGGTTCTGCGCTGGCTTGATCGGCACTCTTTTAAGAGGATTTTGCGTGGGGTACCATAGCTGGCATCAGGAATCGGTCGAAGCTAAGATTTCGCGATCGTACCCTGTGATTCTGTACGTCAAACAATGGGTGAAACCCTTGTACAGCAATTCATTTGGCCCAAGCAAAAATACTTAAACTTTTGTTTCCTGCCCCAGGCCCTTCTGGACTCTACGGTAAACTGAGGCCATAACAAACCAGGTAGCACGTCTTTACTCGCTGGAGATTCGTTTGAATGTCTCACTCAGTTAAAATTTACGACACCTGCATCGGTTGCACCCAGTGCGTCCGCGCCTGTCCTACGGATGTACTCGAAATGGTGCCCTGGGAAGGTGGGAATAAAGCTGGTACGATCGCATCTTCTCCTCGCACTGAGGATTGTGTAGGCTGCAAGCGTTGCGAAACCGCTTGCCCCACCGACTTCCTCAGCATTCGCGTGTATCTGGGTGCCGAGACCTCTCGCAGCATGGGTCTGGCTTACTAAGCCTCAACGCTGTTTCCTATCCTTGCATCGAAAGGCGTCCACTCCGGTGGGCGCTTTTTGCATGGAAATTTGACGGTTCCGAACCATCCGAATATCCGCAAATACTGAACTTTCTCTGGCTGACGCTCGCTACCCCCTTGCCAGTCTGTGTGGGTGGGATATACATGCAATCAGACTTGCGTTGCAGCGATAAGGACTGGCCCCCATGACTCTGGAAATTCCTCGCCGTCAGTATGTCAGCACCTACGGGCCAACGGTGGGTGATCGCGTTCGTCTGGCAGATACGTCCCTCATCATTGAAGTCGAACAAGATTTCACCACCTACGGCGAAGAAATTAAGTTTGGTGGGGGCAAAACCATTCGGGATGGGATGGGGCAATCGCCGACTGCCACCCGAGCCAAAGGGGCGCTGGATACCGTTATTACCAATGCGCTGATTGTGGATTGGTGGGGAATCGTTAAAGCGGATATCGGTATTCGAGACGGCTACATTGTCGGTATCGGCAAAGCGGGTAATCCCAACATTCAAGACGGCGTTACGCCGGGGATGGTGGTAGGGGCCTCTACAGAGGCGATCGCCGGAGAAAACACCATCGTCACTGCGGGTGGTCTAGACACCCACGTTCACTTTATTTGTCCGCAGTTGTGCGAATTCGCGCTTGCGTCCGGCGTGACGACCCTGTTGGGAGGAGGCACCGGCCCCGCCACCGGAACCAACGCTACCACCTGCACCCCTGGGGCCTGGCATCTCGGCAAAATGTTTCAAGCCGCCGAAGCGTTTCCCATCAACCTCGGGTTCTTTGGCAAGGGCAATAGCTCTCTGCCCGAGTCGCTGGTGGAACAGGTGGCGGCAGGGGCTTGTGGTCTAAAGATGCACGAAGACTGGGGCTCGACACCAGCAGTTATCGATACCTGTTTGGACGTGTGCGATCGCTTCGATATCCAAGCCTTGATCCACACCGACACCCTGAACGAATCGGCCTTTGTAGAAGACACCATCGCCGCCATCAACGGTCGCACCATCCACACCTTCCACACGGAAGGGGCTGGCGGCGGCCATGCCCCCGACATTATTCGCATTGCCTCCGAGCCCAACGTCCTGCCCAGCAGCACTAACCCCACTCGTCCGTTTACGGTCAATACCATCGAGGAACATCTGGACATGCTGATGGTATGTCACCACCTCAGTAAAGACGTGCCGGAAGATGTCGCCTTTGCCGAATCTCGCATTCGTCCTCAAACGATCGCCGCAGAAGACATCCTGCACGACATGGGGGTGTTCAGCATTATTGCCTCCGACTCGCAGGCGATGGGTCGTGTGGGAGAGGTGATTATTCGCACTTGGCAAACCGCTTCCAAAATGAAAGACCAGCGGGGGGCGTTGCCGCAGGATAGCGATCGCAATGACAATCACCGAGCCAAGCGATATGTGGCCAAATACACCATCTGCCCGGCGATCGCCCACGGGCTGAATAGCGTGATTGGTTCAATAGAAGTTGGCAAGCTGGCGGACCTCTGTATTTGGAAGCCTGCGTTCTTTGGAGTGAAGCCGGAGTTGGTGTTGAAGGGAGGGGCGATCGCTTATGCTCAAATGGGCGATCCGAATGCGTCGATTCCTACACCACAACCGGTGCATACTCGCCCGATGTTTGGCAGCTTCGGCAAAGCGAAGGAGCAAACCAGCCTGATCTTTATGTCGCAGGCTGGGGTGGAGAATAGCGTGCCCGAACAATTAGGATTACAGCGTCCGGTGTTTGGGGTGAAGAATTGCCGGGAGATTAGTAAGGCCGATTTGAAGTTGAATACGGAGACGCCGCACATTGAGGTGAATCCCGAGACGTACGAGGTGCGCGCGGATGGGGAGTTGTTGACGTGCGAACCGGCAGAGGTCTTGCCGATGGCACAGCGATATTTCTTGTTTTAGACATCGCCGATCTAGGGGCGGAGTCTACATTGCGTAGACTGGAGACACCATTGTGACTGTTGCAGTAGACGCTTGCAGCCTGAGATGTACACAATTCCATTTGCTGTCGATGCTCCGCTTACCGATGCTCAGTTTGAAGGACTGTGCAAAAGCAATCCTGATGTCAGCTACGAACTCACGGCAAAAGGGGAGCTGGTTGTGAATCCACCGACCAGAGGGTGGTGCAGTATTCGCGAAAGTCGCTTGCTGATGTCGCTAACCAGTTGGGCGCAGGCAGATGGGCGAGGTTATGTCACTAGTTCGACAGGGCTTTATCTCTTGCCCAACGGAGCCAAACGCGCCCCTGATGCTGGGTGGGTGCTGAAATCGAAATTCGATGCGCTGCCTGATGATGCTCAGGATGGGTTTATTCCGCTGGTGCCGGATTTTGTTGCTGAACTGCGATCGCCTTCCGATCCCTTAAAACCACTTCAGGCAAAGATGACCGAGTATATGGACGTTGGCGTTCGTTTGGGGTGGTTAATCGATCCTCAAAATCGCTCGGTGACAGTCTATCGTCAGGATGGAAGCACGGAGCAACTCACCAATCCTGTGTCAGTGGACGGTGGAGACGTGCTGGCAGGGTTCAAGCTGACCCTTGCGGATATCTGGGATTAGCGGCAGGAGCGTGCAAGAAAAATAGGGCGATACGCGATCGCCCCAACATTGAAATTACGAATGACGAGCTGGCGATCGCTATGCCGAGAACTTCTCGACAATGCGGCGAGTAGCTTCGTTCACATTCTCGCGACTGTTGAAGGCGGAGATGCGGAAGTAACCTTCACCTGCAGCACCAAAGCCGGAACCGGGGGTGCCCACAATGTGGGTGGCGTTCAAAAGCTTGTCGAAGAAATCCCAACTGGTGAGGCCGTCTGGAGTCTTCACCCAAACGTAAGGGGCGTTGACACCGCCGTAGACTTTAAGGCCAGCAGCCGTCAGTTGCTCGCGGACAATGCGGGCGTTTTCCAGATAGAACGCAATCAGAGCCTTGGTTTGGGCTTGGCCTTCTGCAGAGTAGACCGCCTCTGCACCCCGCTGAACGATGTAAGACACACCGTTGAATTTGGTGGACTGGCGACGGTTCCACAGCTGGTGCAGTGCGACTTCAGAGCCATCTGCAGCTTTGCCTTTCAAGCTCTTGGGCACAACGGCTAGTGCGCAACGGGTACCGGTGAAACCTGCGTTTTTGGAGAAGGAGCGAAACTCGATCGCGCAATCCCGCGCTCCTTCAATTTCATAGATGGAGTGGGGCAGGGAGTCGTCGGTGATGAAGGCTTCGTAGGCAGCGTCGAACAGGATGATGGAGCCGTTGGCTTTGGCGTAGTCCACCCACTGCTTGAGGTGCTCTTTGGTAGCGGTGGCTCCTGTGGGGTTGTTGGGAAAGCAGAGGTAGATGAGGTCGACTTTTTGGGAGGGGATTTCGGCGGTGAAGTTGTTGTCGGCGGAGATGGGCATGTAGACCAAACCGCCGTATTTGCCGCTGTCGTCGGCGTCTCCGGTGTTACCGGCCATGACGTTGGTGTCTACATAGACGGGGTAGACGGGATCGGTAACCGCAATAGTGTTGTTGTGGCCGAAGATATCTAGGATGTTGCCGCAGTCGCACTTGGCCCCATCGGAGACAAAGATTTCGGAGGCGTCGATGTCGCAGCCTCGGGATTGGAAATCGGTTTTGGCGATCGCTTCTCGCAACCAGCCGTATCCTTGTTCGGGGCCGTAGCCTTTGAAGGTGGCGCGATCGCCCATTTCTTCAACGGCAGCAATCATGGCAGAGCGGCAGGCTTCCGGCAGGGGTTCGGTGACGTCGCCGATGCCCAGTTTGATGATGGGGGCATCGGGGTTGGCTTCTGCATACGCCTTGACGCGGCGGGCAATTTCGGGGAATAGATAGCCTGCTTTTAGCTTGAGAAAATTGTCGTTAATGGTTGCCATGTTGGGAGGATTGCTAGAACGCACTCAACAGCTTAGCGACAAACTGCAACCCACTCCAGTCATCACCAAAAGTGCTCTGCCCAGTAAACCGTCACAACACAGTGCAATTATCAACAACTCTAGCCATCAACCTCCCAATATGTTCCCCCCTTCCGAAGGGGGGACTAAGGGGGGATACTCTCCCTCTCAATCTGCTCGCACACCCACTCAAACTCTTTCAGCACCTCCCGGTTCGTAAACCGAATCACCCTCAACCCATACCCCTCTAATCTTTGCGTTCGTCTCTGGTCATAGGCTTTGCCTTCTTCTGTAAAGTGACCACTACCGTCCACCTCAATCACCAATTTGAGCTTGGCACAGTAGAAGTCAACGATGAAATGGTCGATGGGTCGCTGTCTGAGGACTCGGAATTTGAATGTTTTGAGGTAGTAGTGCCACAGCTTCTTCTCCGCTGGGGTCATGTGTTTGCGTAGTCGCTTGGCTCTGACGACTAGAGCAGGATTGTAAGGGAGGTGGTATCGGCTGGAGATTAATGGCATATCCCCCCTGGCCCCCCTTTTGAAGGGGGGGACGTTTTGTGGAGGGTGTCTGATGGGGAGATTATCGGTTTGCTGGGCGAGCGATAGATTTCAGGATGCCCGGTTAGTCTAGATCTAGAGCCCGTGCTAATACCGATAGCGACTCTTTGCTGATGTAGCTATCGGGAACCAAGACTTTTGGAGAGCGAATCAACTGCGATCGCATCTCCCCCATCATCCCTTTCACTGCCTCCACACTCGATCTCCCACACACAATCAACTGCGCCCGCCGCACAACAGTCCTCAGCTGCACGACATCATCCGGCGTCGCCGAAAGCATCAACAAGTTGTCCCCGTGACGACTAGCCAGCACCACCTTCGCCGACTGCACCACTTCTGGGCTAATCGACACCAATCCCACACAGCTATTGGGGTCAAGCTGACCGATCTCCTCAATCTCCTGCTCGTATCGATTCACATCCACCGCAATTACCCGAGCTCCATACTCCGCCGCCACTGCCTCCACTGGCTGCAGAAAGTAGCGCGTGGTCAGCAGCGTCACTGACGGATTCTCTTCCAGCACAGGGGGGAGGTTCTCTAGAGCGATCGCCTGCACCGACAGCCCCAACTCCTGCATCAGCTCGAATTCCAGCAGACGCCCCACGCCCATTTGCTCCTGGGGGACCGTGGCGATCGCCTGCGCCCCACACTGCTGCCGCCAATCAATCGCCTCCACCATCAGCAATCTCACCTGAGCCAGCGAATATCCCAGCTGACTCAATCCATCAATCGCCTCCCGCACGAGCCCCCGCGCCTCAGCCAAACTACCCTCATCCCCTGCCGATTCAGAATCAGGAACCGTCGCCGCCCCTGACTCCCGCACGTACATTCCCGAGCCCGCCCGAGCTTCGATCAAGCCATCAGCCTCTAGCTGCGAATACACCCGCGTAATCGTGTTGCGGTGCAACCCAGTCTGCATAGCCAACTGCCGAGTACTGGGCAGACGACTACCAGGGGCGACTTGCTTGGAGGCGATCGCGAACCCAATCTGGCTGGCAAGCTGCTGCGACGCCGGAATCTCGCTCCCGGGTTGAATGTAGAATTTGGGGATGGTCATGTCTGGGACATATCAGTGGTGGGTATGCGCACTCGCCGGAAATTGAGGATGAGCGATCGCACTTCCAGAATCCCCATCAAACAGATGCAAGCGATCTCGATTCAGCGTCCAGCCCACCTGTTCCCCCGCTCGATAGCCCAACTCAGGGGCCACGCTGACTTGGACTTTGGTCTCTCCCTGACCTAAATTCGTCACCACCAAGGTCTGCGCCCCCAGCACTTCAACCACCTCGACAGTGCCCACCACATCTGCTGTTTCCACACTGGCAGGCATGGCTCTTTCCGGTCGGAAACCCAGCATTAATGGGCGATCTCCAACGACTTTCTGGTGCATCTCCCAATTAGCCGGTACCGGCAACCGCTTGCGCAAGTGCTGGCCCACCAGCAATCCTTCCTGGTTAACCGTCACCGGAATCAGGTTCATGGGAGGCGATCCGATAAACTGCGCCACAAATGTATTCGCCGGTCGCCGGTACAAATTCAGCGGCGTATCCACCTGCTGCAAGTGCCCATCCTTCAGCACCACAATCCGATCGCCCATCGTCATCGCTTCCACCTGGTCGTGGGTGACGTACAGCGCCGTAGTGCCCAACTGTCGCTGCAACTGCACGATCTGCGATCGCGTCTCCACCCGCAATTGCGCATCCAAATTCGACAGCGGCTCATCTAACAAAAAAACCTGAGGATTGCGCGCCATCGCCCGACCCAGCGCCACCCGCTGCTTCTGCCCCCCCGATAATTCCTTCGGCTTGCGCCACAAGTAACTCTCGATCTGCAGTTGTTCGGCGATCGTCCTCACCTGCCGATCGATTACCTGCCGACGCTTTCGCCCCGTCGCCGACAGCGGATTCAGCACCCGCCTGCCCTGTCTTCGCAGCCCGAACGCCAAATTGTTGTACACACTCAAATGGGGATACAGCGCGTAATTTTGGAACACCATCGCAATGTCCCGCTGCTTTGGTGGCAATTGAGTAACAGAGCGATCGCCAATCGCCACCTCTCCCGACGTCGGAAACTCTAACCCCGCCACAATCCGCAGCAGCGTGCTCTTTCCACAGCCGGAGGGGCCGACCAGCACCATAAACTCGCGATCGCGAATCGCCAAATCGATCGAGTGCAACGCCTTAGTCTTGCCAAATTGCTTCTGAATTCCAGCCAGCGTTACGGATGCCATACCAGCGATCGCCCGAATCAACGTCCCACAAGCATCGCCACCAACCACAGCTCTGCAGACAGCTCTGCAGCGGTAACCCTGACTGCATATGGCAATAACTTAAGGACTACTCTACCGAGTCCCCACTCAAATGGGCCTGTTTCGCCCCCCACGAAAATCTTTTGGTCCAAGAAGCCCAATCAACTTGGCAGAATCGCCCAGCAAAAGTCTCCTTCCTACACATAGAAAAGGGAAAAGGCTCCGCAACACAGGAAGCTACACCATTAGCTGAGGCTCTGACCGCGACACAGTTCGCTCCGAGCAGAACTAGAGTCGCGAGCAACTACACTGCTCGCGATCGGTCGACCTCTGAAAGTGGCCTGTGGAATTTTATTGTTGCGAGAATGCAGGCTCGCTTTGGCGGCATTAGATTCCCGCAGAGAGCGATCGGACAGATAGAGAGAAAATCCACTGCTCTTCTCTACCACCAACGGCAGGGCATCTGCATCGGGGGGAGACTCGAAATACTTTCTGGCAACCTCGCAAGCTCGCTCGAAGCTGCAGCCAGCCACCACCTCTTTCCACAGGTGCCGAGCATACCGAATACCATTCACAGGTTGCCCGAACCCCTGGGTCACCGACGTCAGTTGCAATTCGAGCGCCTCATCCACAGAGATAACAAACATGACCTAGAACCCCTCACACACTAAACAGAATAGTTAAGCCAAATTTGAGAACCAGAATGCCAAATTGCAGCAACTTAACCGCAAGTTTGTATAAATAGCTGTTTACGCTTTATTTACGCTTAAGTGTAAGCGCACTCTCCCTCTATCGAGCGTTTGTTTCTGAATATTTCGCAATTGACTGCGCAAAAGAGAACTTGCCCTCCTTTACTATCTCCCAGCAATACAAGTAAGACCGCAACGTCAATAAACGGGTCATCCAATCGCCAGTCACCATCGCCACTCCCCTTGTATAGCAAGGCTTTTGACACCTACAGCCAAATCAAAGGGCCTGCATTTATTTGCGATAGAACCAGCTAATACGTAACGGTATAGACTCCGTTCATGGCAGATCGATCTATGCAATCGCCCATTAGTTTGACCAAAATACTATTGAACAATTTAGATTCTGATGAGGATGTTCGACTGTATTCATAAAACTCAAGCAGATGAATTCCGGTAACTTTTGAATCTCCACCCTCAATTATTCGGAAAGTAGTGGCAGGAAAATAAAGACAGCATTTTGTTGCTCAATCTATATGGTTTTATTTTTATTTTTTACAGGCAGATCGTATTTATACTGCTTGTACTGTCAAAAATGTTCTAGCAGATCGACACTTATTGAGAGTCGATCTGCTAGTGGGAATCAGGTTGCGACTAAGAATCAGATGACCAGAGTGTGCGTTCGAGTAGTTGGCCCCACTTAGCGTTGAACGGATGGACCTCTTGTACAGGAGCGGCATTTCGCATGATAGGACGGCCTTCATTGGCCCAGGCGAAAATAGAACCTTCCAGATTGAACACTTGGGTAAATCCATCGTCTTGCAACTGCTGAGCCACTGCTGACGAGCGATACCCCACCGAGCAGTAGACCACAATTGGTCGATCTTCCGGAGTATTCTCAAGGGCTGCCAAGACATCATTAAGCGTGGTAGCTAGCATGGCTCCCTCTATCTGGCTGACCTGAAATTCTTCCGGTTCGCGAATGTCCAGTATCAGAGGAGGGCGATCGCCCTTCATCCAGTTCGCTAGATCGGTGGTGCTGATGTGCTGAACGGCGGGAAAGGTTTGGCGAATCTGCCGATGCACGGTGGGCCAAGTAGGAGATTGTCGCAATGTCAGCGTCCGCAGCGATACCCCCGCCAGGACAACGGTGGCTATCAAGGTAGTTGCTAACGTCCAGTTTGAGGGACGAGGCTGCCGAAATAGCTGTAGGGATAAGATGCGCAGTGACAGAAGGCGTAGCGACATTGGTGTATCCGTGTATCTACTTGTCTGAGTGTCGACCGACTTGGCAAGACTGTCTCCTTTCGTGGCAGTCTTTCAGGATGACGTTGAAGGATGATATTTATCTGCGATCGCCAGCTCGTCCAATGTCATTGATCGAGCGCTAACTCTCTCGATCGCGAACTTCCACAATCGCCAACTGCCGCGAGCGATAATTCACAGAATGACAAAGACTCAGGCCGACTGCTGTAGCCATTGTTCTAAGAGCGGGAAAATTTTTTGATTGGCGACCGGAAAGGCATAGTCCTGCAGTTGGTCGAATGTCACCCAGCGTACGTCGTCTACCTCTAAGGTCTGGGGCTCGCCAGCAAGATGACGGCAGATAAAGGTGTTGAGGGTGACGGAGAAATGGCTGTAGGCATGCTCGACTGAGCCCAATGCCGCGATTGTCTCTACGTCCAGCCCCACTTCTTCCTTCACCTCCCGCACGGCACAGTCAGCGGCGGTTTCCCCCGCTTCAATTTTTCCACCGGGAAATTCCCACAATCCCCCCAACATTCCTTGTTCGGGGCGCTGGTCAATCAGCATCAAATCACCCTTCATCACGATCGCAACGGCAATTTGCTTGTGGGGACGATCGATTTTGGGGGATTTCATAGGGAAGCAATCTTGTTGTTGGGTTTGGAACGCGGCGCAGTGGGATGTCCAAGGACATCGCGGGCAGTCTGGCTGGCGGGGGCGACACAGCGTAGCCCCTAAATCGAGCAGCGCTTGGTTATAGTCGCGAGGATTGTCGGCGTCAATCAGAGCTTCTGACAACTGCCACAACTGGTTGAGTGCCTTGGCAGGTGGCTTGGGAAGTGCAATCAAGCGAGCCAATACCCGTTTGACATTACCATCCAGAATGGCTTCAGGCAGATTGAAGGCGGAGCTAAGAATTCCGCCTGCAGTTGTACGACCAATACCGGGTAGTGCGATCGCTTCCGATCGGGTGACTGGAAACTGACCATCACATTTCTCCACTACCATCTGGGCAGCCCGATGGAAGTTGCGGGCGCGGCTGTAGTAGCCTAACCCCTCCCATTGCTTGAGAACGCGATCGCGGGGGGCAGCGGCTAAGTCTGCAACGGTGGGAAATGTCTCCAGCCAGCGCTGGTAATAGGGCAACACCGTTTTCACCTGTGTTTGCTGCAGCATGACCTCGGACACCCAGATGGCGTAGGGATCTGAAATATTGCGCCAGGGGAGCGATCGCCCTGCGAGGGCGTACCAGTCCAGGAGTTGGCCGCGCATGGTGGGGTAGGGCAACTCTACTGCGTTCGGGGGATCGGTAGTGTTGGGGGCCACGCGTCACCGTTGGGGGAGAACGACTGTCATGATAGGGCGGGTTTGTGGGGATGGTTATTGGTCATTGGTCATTGGTCATTGGTCACTGGTCATTGGTCATTGGTCATTGGTCATTGGTCATTGGTCATTGGTCATTGGTCACTGGTCATTGGGGTTTTGGTTGAGTTGGGATGGGGGCTGGGTTTACGTGACGGGGAGGTGGGGGCGAGAAAAAAATCCTAAGAACTGTCCCTGTTTAATAAATCTGGCTGACAATCGAGCCACCGCAACCAGTTAGTTGCGTGGGCGTAACGAAACGAGGCGATCGCGATGCAATCCGTTCAGGTAGGGTCATCCTCTGATAGCAATGGCGTTAACGAGCACGGTGGAAGCCTGCATATCGATCCCAAGTTTCAAGTCACCACCCTCAACGCCACCCCCGACCCCGAGCGGGTCATGTACCAGGCCATGCACCAGGATTACTCGTCGGAGTACGTGTCTCCTGCATCCAGCATCCCGGAGAATTACGGCGAGGTGGTGGTTCGCCGCCTGATTGAAGGCAATCGCGGCCATTACGGGCCTCTGGAGCACCCGCAAATTTCCTTTGGTGTGGGTTACTTTCCCCACACTGTGATGCAGCAGGCTCGCACTCACCGGGTGGGGGTGTCCTTTGATGTTCAAAGCTTTCGCTACACCGGGGCACAGGTGGCGGAGTTAGGTAAAGCTTTGCAGGATGGTGTAACTGACGAACGGGCAGAGTTCGATGAGAAAACAGCCATCGACGAGCTGTTTTACATTCCTCAGACGATTAAGGATGGTCGGGCGAAGACCCGACAGGGGATGGTGCCCATCTCGCCTGAAGCGATCCAGATTGTGATGGAGCAGTATCGGCAACAGGCGATCGCTTACCACCGTCTGGTAGACGAATGTGGAGTCCCCTACGAAGATGCCAGAAACATCGTTGGGTACGGTATCCGCCAGCATTTTGTGGTGTCGTTTAACGCCCGCAGTTTGATGCACTTTCTCGACTTACGAGCTAAAGCAGACGCCCAGGGAGAAATTCAGCAGCTTTGCGAATTGATGCTGCCCCATTTCCAACAGTGGTGTCCGCACGTGGCCGCTTGGTACGTACAGAACCGCTGGGGCAAAGCACGCCTGTCTCCGTAATGGCGCAGCTCTAACGATTCAGGATGTAGACCTTCAGTTTTCTGCGGCATTCAGGCGGGCAATGCGGGTGGCGATGTCGAGGGTAAGGCGCTCGAATGATTCACCACGAGCGCTCGTGTCGTCATCGTCAAATAAACTGGGCAGAGGTTCAATTTCTTCGACGCTTGTTCCTGCAGCTGAGGTAGGCTCCTTCCAGCCATTAAATAGAATCAGTTCCCCCTGATTGAGTTCGGCCCGAGCTGCAGTAATGGTCCATTGTTTGGAAACCACCTCCACCTCCCCGGTGAACGTAGCTTCTTCAGTCGTGCCACGGTAAACCATGGCATCCGATCGCACTTCTAAGTCACCATCCAAGGGACTGTTCACATTCCCTTCCAGAAGAAAAATCTCGTTGCGGTGATTGCCCTCCAACCGCTGGGTATTGAACTCGCGATCGCCCACCACCAACGTTGTGTTGCCGATCAAAATACTTTGGCCACTAGCATTATTGTAGCTACCGCGATCGCCCCGCAGCTCCGCGCCCCCCTGCGTCACGATAAAATTCCCTTCCGCCCGCACCAACGACGATGCTTGGTCGTAATCAATCGTGTCGGCCTCGATGGCAACCTCCGGCTGAGCGATCGCCGTCCCAGCCAGCCAACTGGCTGCTATCAGAAAACTACCAGCAGTCAGAAAACTCAGCGCGTATCCTCTGGAATGCGTCCATCTCTGCCAAGACAGCACTCCGGTATTCCTGACATGCCCGGTATTCCTAACATGCATCGCCCCGAGCCAAGGGAAAGCAGCGCACAACTTCATTGACCTGCCACATGTGGAGTCATCTTGAGCTTAACGTGCCCATTCACATACAGAATAAAGAATCTCCTTCACAGCACTTCATCATGACGGCTCCCTTTCATTGGACAGACTTACAAGCAGCCTTACGCGGCACCAGCATTTACCTGGTAGGCATGATGGGAGCCGGCAAAACTACCGTAGGACGTGCATTAGCGGAGCAGCTAGGGTATCGCTTCCTGGACACCGACACCTCGATTGAAGCGGTAGCGCAACAGCCAATTCCCGAGATATTTGCCCAACAGGGAGAGGATGCATTTCGAGAGATTGAGTCCAAAGTGCTGCAGGAACTGAGCCAGTATCCTCGCATGGTGATCTCGACCGGAGGAGGAGCCGTCCTGCGTAAAACCAATTGGGCCGACCTGCGCAACGGCATCGTGGTCTGGCTGGACGTTCCGGCTCCCATCTTGGTCGATCGCCTCAAAGCGGATGCCACGCCGCGCCCCCTTTTGCAAACTGACGATCCAGTCGCCACCCTCACCGACCTGCTAGACCAGCGCCGATCTCGCTACGCCCTAGCAGACGTCTGCGTCCACTGCGACACCCAAACTCCGCAAGAACTGTTGCCCCAACTGGGATATCAGGTGCTGAAACAACTTCAGATGAATGCCCCCGAATCCGCTAAGGTGCGTCCAGCAGAGTCCTGACTTCCTCCAGCCGGGCCCGATAATCTGGCTGCGAGGGGATAATCGCCACCGCCACTTCAAAGCTTTGGGCTGCTCCCTGCAGGTCTCCACTCTCCAGTAGGCGCAGTCCGTTGTTGTATTTCAGCAAGGCCCGCTCCTGAAACACCTCAATAAATTCCGCATAAATGCTGGGATAATCCCGCTGGATACGCACGGCCTCTCGTTTAGAGGTGAAGTTGTCTGCCGATGCTCGGAAGCGCCGCAGGGCAATCCATCCCTCGATATCGTCAAAAAACTGCAGGTTGCTGTCCTTCTGCAACTGGGCGGCGTCTTCCTCATCCAGCGCCGAGGCCAGGTAATCCACCAACCACCGCACCGTTTGCCCTAAATTCCGAGCCCGAGCGTATTCGCGATCCTCAATAAACTGCCGGGCCAGATCCATCGGCACCGCACTTTGCAACTCAAACGCTAACTCCTTTCCTTCTTCCTCCAGCCGCACGTTCAACGCTTGCTCGGCTGCCGGCGATCGCAACTGCTCCCTCAGCTCCTCAGCCTCTCGCAATGCATCTCCTGCCGGAGTGATGTCGTCCCCATTCAAGGCACTATCCAACCGCTGCATAATGGCATTCACTCGCTGCAGCTCGGACAAATCTTGTCCAACTCGTACCACTGCCAGCAGCGTCACCAACACTGCTCCCATCGTGAGCGCAGTTATCCCGGCCTGCGTAGGGATGACTTTCAAACGGTCTAGCACATTCACAGGCGAGTAAGGTCAATGTTGAGGAGAAGCATAGGCTAAGCTTAGCCCTGTGAGATAGCGATCGCGAGCGGTTCCAGACCGGCGCTTTTCCAACGTTAAAGCTGCGATGTTCATCTCCTAAACTCGACCCGTTTTGAGGCCACGCCCATGACATCGGATGTAGTCACCGACGCCGCCTACGGTCTCATTCCCATCTACCTCTCTCCTGAAGGGCCACGTTTTCTGCTGATCTTGCACAATAAAGGCCACTGGGGATTCCCGAAGGGTCACAAAGAAACAGGGGAAACGGATCTGCAGGCAGCCTGTCGCGAGTTTGTCGAAGAAACTGGATTGACCGCTTACGAGTTGGTGGGCAACCCGGCTGACTTTTCGGAATCCTATTCCTTTACGAAAAAGTCCGGGAAGCGAGTGGACAAAACCGTCAAATATTTCCTTGCCACCATTCCGGCGATCGAGAACAAGCCTCCTACCGTCACCGTCCAGCCAGAAGAAGTATCCGATTACCGTTGGTGCCTGGCGGACGAAGCAAAAACTGTCATTACGTTCGATGCGGCTCGGGGAGTCCTGAACGATTGTTTGCAGTTCTTAAGTCAACATCCCCTGTAATTCTAGACATCTATTCCCTCTATTCAGGTAATTTCAGCTCAATTCTGTTAATACTATTGCCGATCGGACTCTTGTTGCAATCTTGAACCAGCGAGTAATAGCGCTGCCAGTGAGCAGTCTTGAGCCTGTATCTATTGACCTGCAAGACTTTTACGACAGCAAAAAAAATGTGCAGCGCGCTCGGTCGATCGCGCCTTGTCATACTCACCCAAAATGGGTAGCATAATTCCAGAAGTCACTGAATAAAGTGAATTAAGCAGTGAGCTGACAACCGGGTCTCCAGTCTGAAATCCATTGCGACTGTGGCTCGTCACGCGTTTCCCTCACTATCGCGCCAGGTCTCACGCGCTGTTTTTTGTCCACATTGTCAGATTAGGAGCCCTACCCATGCCCCGTAGCAGCACCGGTCAAACCCAAACCACCTCCCCTAAAAATTCTGAAGATGCGGCCAAGAAGAAGGCGTTAGATGGCGTCCTCAGCCAAATCGAACGGAACTTTGGCAAGGGGGCCATCATGCGGCTGGGGGAAGCAGCCCGCATGGAAGTGGAGAAAGTATCGGCTGGAGCGCTGACGCTGGATCTGGCCTTGGGAGGAGGGTTGCCAAAGGGACGCATCATCGAGATTTACGGCCCCGAGTCTTCGGGAAAAACCACACTGGCCCTGCACGCAGTCGCGGAAGTGCAGAAGCAAGGGGGAACAGCAGCAGTCGTCGATGCCGAGCACGCCCTCGATCCGGTCTATGCCGCAGCGTTGGGAGTCAATGTTGACGAGTTACTCGTCGCTCAGCCGGATACAGGGGAAGCAGGATTGGAAATTGTCGATCAACTGGTGCGATCGGCTGCAGTTGACATCGTGGTGATTGACTCTGTAGCAGCGCTGGTGCCCCGAGCAGAAATTGAAGGGGAAATGGGAGACGCCCACGTAGGCCTGCAAGCTCGCCTGATGAGTCAGGCATTGCGCAAAATTACCGGCAGCATCGCGAAAACCGGCTGCACCGTCGTGTTCCTCAACCAGTTGCGCTCCAAAATTGGCGGGATGGGATACGGTCCCCAAGAGACCACAACGGGAGGAAACGCCCTTAAGTTCTACGCCTCTGTCCGGCTGGATATCCGTCGTATCCAAACCTTGAAGAAGGGCAACGAGGAATACGGTATTCGGGCTCGGGTCAAGGTTGCCAAGAATAAAGTGGCCCCACCATTCCGACGGGCTGAGTTTGATATTTTGTTTGGCCAAGGGATCTCAAATTTGGGTTGCCTGATCGATCTAGCGGAAGAAGCAAAACTAATTCAGCGCAAGGGCTCTTGGTACAGCTATCGAGATGAAAATATTGCTCAGGGGCGAGATAACGCGGTTGCGTACTTGGCCCAGCATGAAGAGGTTAAAGATGCCCTAGAACAGCAGCTCAGGCTGGAACTCGCGGCGGGTGCCGAGGTTTCGGCAAATTCGGTAGCTCCACCGAAGGATGAGGAAGCAAAGCCTGTAGAAGCCAAAGGCAAACAATCTAAATCCTAGAGAATTAGAGTTAACCGAAAGAAGGCCATGCTAATGCGTGGCCTTTTTTCGCCTACAAATGATTTACGTCCTGTAGCGATCGGCCCAACGAACAGGCGTGACTAGGTTGACGAGTAGCGGTATCGCAATCTTCTAGCTAGGGGGATTGTCTTGCAGCGAGTCCCCAGACGAATCCGCCCCTTCAGGTTCGCTGGCATGAGCCTGCAATTCGCTGAGAGAAACATATTCCAATGCCGATGCATGGGTAGCCTCCAGTGCAACATGGGGAGCCACTCCATCGTCTAGGGCTTCCTTCCAGCGGGAGGCACACAAACACCAGCGATCGCCCGCCTTCAGTCCCGGAAACCGGTATGCAGGAACCGGCGTACTCAGATCGTTCCCTTGAGCTTTGGTGTAGGTCAAAAACTCTGCCGTCATGACTGCACACACCACGTGAGCCCCAAAGTCTCCCGCCCCCGTATTGCAAAATCCATCCCGATAAAACCCGGTCACTGGTGAGCTGCAGCACGTGTCTAACTCGGTTCCCAATACGTTCTTTGCAGATGGCATAACGGCTCCAGCCTTTTCAAAACAACTCGTTCTCGGAGGGATAGCTCTTAGGATATGTAGCTC
Organism: Cyanobacteria bacterium J06642_12; assembly: GCA_039817825.1. Classification (GTDB taxonomy): domain Bacteria; phylum Cyanobacteriota; class Cyanobacteriia; order Thermostichales; family PCC-7336; genus PCC-7336. The sequence goes on from JBCBVA010000011.1 coordinate 47,898, forward strand.
TTCTCGGGTCTCCAAAACATTATTTCGGAACCGTGTCAAAAGAGCGGTGCTAGCTCAAATCAGTCGGATTCCACATATTGGTAAGAGGATTGCGTTGAGATAAAACTTCTCGCTCGCGTAAGTCGCGGGGAAGGGTGTCAGGCACATCAAGAGCCCCGATCGCAAAACCGCAAAGTACCTCGTACTTCTCGCGATTGATATCGAGCTGGTTGTAGACAGCGTCCTTGTGAATGCCTCCCATGCCGTGGGTATACAGACCGTATTGGCGAGCTTGCAGGGTCATGGCCATCCAAGCCGCTCCGGTATCAAAAGCGGCCCAGTCATTGGGGGTGTCATTGTGGGCGAAGTGGCGACGGGCGATCGCAAACCCCAACACACTGGCATGTCTGGCCCAGGTGCGATTGCCCTCCACAATCAAGCCCAGATAGCGATCGAACGAGGCTTCATCTGTAGACGTAACGAAAATCCAGGGTTGGTCGTTAAAACAGGATGGCGACCAGCGGGCAGCGTCAAAAATAGCGGTCAGGATATCGGCAGGAATCTCTACGTTGCGAAAGGCACGTGGGGACCAGCGCTCGGCAAATAAGGGAGAAACACCAGGGGCGATATCGCGGCGGGAGTGATCGATCGCGTAAGGATCGCCGAATGTCATGCTACTGCTCCTAAAACTCAGGCCCGTACAGACTCACCCCAACTATAGCGATCGGCAATCCGCTATGGAGAGTGGCCACCCATGTTTCCCTACAAATCGAGGATTTTAGTTGTCTCTGCACCTCAAACCATATGGCGGATTGCTACAGACAAACTAGCTAGCATCCGAAACCGGCGGAGACTCCTCGCTGGGAGCGGTTTCAACCTGGCGAGACTGTTTCCAAATCAGGTAAGCGGCCAGAGCCATCGTGCAGTTACCCAGCAGCGTCATGCTGGCCTGCAGGGTGACAATCCACTCCAAATCCGGCAGATTGTCGAAAAAGTGCCACGTGACTGCCGACATGGCCCCCACCAGCGCGGGCACCATGCCCCAAGAGAGATAGCGCCAGGCGGGTACGGAAATGCTATCGGCGTAATGCCACACCAGGAAAATGGCAGCAATCCATTCCACGACGCTAGCGATGTGGATAAACCAGGTGGGTAGAGATAATGCGTTCACAAGCAAAGAGTGGAGAAATACTGGGGATGAAGATAGGCTCTAGCAGTGCTTAAAGGCAATTAAGCTACCGCTTGCAACGACAGGGATTCGAAGGGTTGAAAGGGAACGAAATCGGAGCGCTCGATCGCCACGTCCCCCAACCCGACAGCTACGTGCATCGAATGGTGCTGGGGGTCGAACACAACGCTGTGCAGCGTGCCCTGACTACTAACCACTCCCGATGTGTGCCACGCCTCGCGATCTCCAAGGGGAAACTCCGGGTCGATCTGGCGATCGGTCATCGCCTCGGTGATGCTCGCAACGTCCAACGCAGAGCCCCCGCCAGAGGACTGAGCAGCACTCCAGCTACAGAGGCGGCTGTAGCGGGATAAAGACCCGGGAGCGGTGACGCGGTGGTATAGCTCGGAATGGGTGGCCGCGAGATCGGGATCGAGGAAATGGTTGCTGATGCCTAACGGTTGCCGATCCAGGCGTGTAATGCGGTGACGGGCGCTGGTGAACTCTACACGAGCCCCAGCATTGGCATCCGCCAGCATGAGATTATTCCCCTGAGCAGGGGTGGATGCTTGGAACAGGGCTATAGCCTCCGCCACAGTAGAGGAGCGATCGAGCATGAGGCGGTAGAGGATGGAACAGCCCAGGCCGTTCCAGTCTTGTTCGGTGCTTTGGGAGGTCATTGACCCCAGACTGAGTCCGTGCTGATTCATGCCGGTGAGAATACCTGCTTGGCCCGCCACCGTAACGCTAGCAGTGGCGGGTGCATCATCGGGCTGGCGCACAACAATCGCCTGGTAATGGCGCACTAAATTACCGACATCGCCGTTGTAGTCTAGGTTGCGACCCATCAGGGGGCGATCGCCCGTCCCTTTGGCCACGACGGTGGAACACGAGTAGGCCCACCCCAACTCCAGCAGGTTGAGAATGTCGTCAAAGAAGTTGATCAGTAATACCGATGACAGCGGCAGTTCAGCACCGTCAGCAATCCCTTGCAGCTCGGCTTGATAGCGCTCCGGTACCGCTTTGAATAGGTGATAGAGGCGGCTGGGGGCGATGTAGTTGTAAAACAGTTTGCCGGCACCTTGGGCAAAGGCATCGAAGAAATTTTGGGTGAGCGCCTGAATCTCGGCTTTCAGAATGCGTCCGTGTTGCAGGCCAATTTCGTAGTCAGAGCCCTGCAGGTACAGTACCGGCAGTTCCCAGCGGTCTGACGTTAAGGTGTCGACGCGCGGAGGAGCGCTCGCGTCAGACGCACGAGCGGACGGGCTCAATGACGGTAGTTGGGGGGGGCGAGCAGAGGGCGAACTCAATACATTTCGAATGACGGGCCACAGTCCCATAAATTCCCTCTCCTGAATGCGTCAAAATCAAGACGCTACAAATAATCTTAGTCAGCGGACACACACCCGAGTCAGAACCCTGGACTCGTATCCTTAAATTTATACGCAGGGTTCGTCCAGCGAAAGGGAGAAATTGCGGCCCCTTCCCTGTTCGCAAACTATAGCGCTGTTCATTTCAGCCAGGTCATGACGGACTCCTTTTGAATGCTCGGCTAGATTTTTGATGGTGTAGTTCACCAGTCTGCTCAGCAGGTCTTGGCAGTAGTGTCATTTGCTAAGGCTCGTGTTGTCGCAGCCCGTTCCTGGGGGAGCTGCCATATTATCGACAACGAGCCAGATGAAGAGTTTCTAGGTTCACGATCTGTTTGACGCAGGACAAGTGCGAGCAACGTTTTAGACAGAACCAATGGTGATTTTAGATTGGGCTCTATTCCGACTAATCATTAGCTATGGGATCTTAGGCAGATAAAACTATACAAACAGGTCGAAAATGTGAGGAAAATTTCTGCCTATTTTCAATCGTAGGGGCTATTATGCGGATTATTCCATCCTAACAAACACCATTTTTAGGTGACTAGGAGAATGAGTTCGTCTTATTCACCCATCTGATTAGTTAGGCAGAAAGCTTCCTAACTAATCAGTAAATTAGTCCTGGAAGTGGAGAATACGCATTGCAGAGCGTCATACAAACCTGATTCTCGATCAAGGGGCTCAGTAGCAGGAACGGAATCATTGCCGACGAACCCGTTGGAGACTGTACCACCCCAATTCTTTGAGATTGGATTCATATGCTGGAGAACTGCAAAGACTGGATGGTTGTGAGTGGAATTCCTTCCACTTATGCACTCGGTTGTTACGCCCGCAACATAACCATCTATTCGCAGCAGGTTCGCGCGATCAAATTAATTCGTGAACTGAGTGCTCTCATTCGTGGCTGTGAACTCGCAGTCGTTGGAGGAGGCGCGGCGGGAATCACCGCTGCTGCAGAGGCGGTAATCAAAGGAGCAAAGGTCACGCTTTTTGAGTCGCAGCCGCAAATCATGCACCTGCAACGTCGCTGTCGTCATCGCTGGGTGCACCCACACATCTATGATTGGCCTCGAGAAGGCTCTTTAGAAAGCGTCGCGAACTTGCCGGTTCTTTCTTGGGAAGCCGACACAGCCCGAGGCGTGGCCTTTCAAATTGAAAGGGGCTGGCGGGCGTTTCACGCTAATCACCAAGCATCTCTCAAGATTAAACTTGGCAGCAAAGTCACCGATATAAAGCCAGCAGGTGACAAGCACGTCGAAGTTTTCTGGACGGACGAGAAAACAGGCGATGCCAATTCACGGAAATACCGCGCTCTGATTCTTGCGATCGGATTCGGAGTGGAGGAAAACGAAAGCCCGGGGGCGCGACGCTACTGGACCGATGACAGTTTCGACTTGGTCGGAAATGGTAAGAACGTTCTCATTTCTGGGTACGGAGACGGCGCATTCGCAGATCTTATGCGGGCATGCATTAAAGACTTCAAACAGCAAGAA
>JBCBVA010000012.1:0-51253 GCA_039817825.1 Cyanobacteria bacterium J06642_12
CTGCGCGATAGCAACTACAAAGATCCTCGCAAGATGACACGGTTCTAGAGCATTAATTGCAGGTTGAGTCGATCTGCGACAGAAACTACGGGTCGCTAGCGTCTTGTCTACCCTCAAAACTCCTGCTTTCGAGTAGGAGTTTTTGCATACAAAAATCAACAACAAGGTCTGGGGGCTGTAGACAACTCAAAGCCTTAATTTAAGCCGATCGCTATAGATTGTTGTTGCCGTAAGGCCGTGCAGTCCTGAAGAGTCCACCAAGTGATTTGCCTACCACCAGTGCTTTGCCTACCACCACCGTTATTTATATTTAGCGCAGGCTTCTATCTAAGGGATAGAGCATTGGGGAACATTCACTGTTAACTCTGCCAAGGCTCGCTGCGAGAAGCTGTGTTACTACACAATGTCCTCTCTTCCGGGCTGCTACCGGGACGGGCCAGATACAACTGCAACCATTGGCAACTGCTCTCCAGTAGCTTAGGCAGATCCAGTTCTTGCAACTCCCACAACCGCAACGCTTCCTCCGACGCCGTCGCCAAGGTATTACTGTCCGAGCTAAACCGAATAGCAAACACTCGACTATCAAAATTATCGAACTCCGCCACCTGCTGTCCCTGCAATGTCCAAATCCTCGCCGTTCCATCCTCCGATGCTGTCGCCAACAGCCTGCCATCTCCGCTAAATTGCACGTCCCGCACCGCCCCAAGATGGCCCTCATACTGCGTCAATTGATTGCCCGCCCGATCCCATAAGCGAGCAGTACCGTCATCCGAGACCGAAGCCAGCCGATCGCCATCGGGACTAAACGTCACCTTCCAAACGCGCCCTTGATGGTTGCTCATCTCGGCCAATTGCGTACCATCCAGTCCCCACACCCTGACGTTGCGGTCTGCAGAGGCACTGGCGATCGTCTGACTATCCGGACTAAACGCCAGCCCCCACACCGCATTCTGGTGAGCTTCGAACGCCTGCACTGCGCGCCCTTGCAGCGTCCACAGCCGCACCACACCATTCCGCGATGCCGTCGCCACATACTCCTCGTTGGGGGCAATACTGACACCGTAGACTTCAGCATTGTGTCCCTCCAGCTCCGCCAATAGCCGGCCTGAGCGGTGCCATACCCGGGCGGTGCGATCGCTAGAGGCGGTCGCCAGATACTCACCACTACTGCTAACAGCAATATCCCAAATCGGCCCTTGATGCCCTGCCCACTCATCCAGCTTGTCACCATCGCTTCCCCACAAGCGCACCACCCCGTCGCTGGAGGCTGTCAAAATACCGCTGTCATCCGGCAAGTAGGTCAATCCCAACACGCTATTAGAATGGCTCATGGTCTGAGTGGGGCCTTGCGGCTGCAAGTTCCACACCCTTACCGTCTGATCTTCTGACGCCGATACTAACAGTTGGCCATTCGGACTGAAATCCACATCCCTGACCCAGTCTTGATGGCCGCGAAACACGGCGAGTGGGTTTCCGTTTAGCGACCACAAGCGCACCGTGCGATCGGTGGAGGCCGAGGCAATGGTCTCGCCGTCAGGGCTAAAGACGACACTCAGGACTGAATTGCGATGACCGTTGAACTCCGCGATCGGCATTCCGTCAATATCCCACAGCCGTAACGTGGCATCGTCAGAAGCCGTGACAATTTGCGTGTTGTCAGGGCTGATATCCAGGCTGCTGACCCGATTGCTGTGGCCCTCTAACTCGGTCAGGAGCACTCCGTCCAACGTCCACACTTTGACGCGATCGAGCACAGTAGCAACCAGAGCATCCCCCGACCGAGAAAACTGCACGGCATGGATGGAGCCGCTGTCCGCTCGGATACTGAGGCCCGGTTCCCCCCGTAACGACCACGTCTGAATGACCCCTGAGCTAGACGCAGTCACAATGGTTTCGCCATCTGGGCTGAAGCTGACCGCTTCTAGCGGATCGCGATGGGGAAGTGCGGCAATGACGGTACCTTCTAAGTCCCACACCACCGCTGTTCCGTCACGAGACACCGTTGCAAATAAATTGCCATCGGGACTAAAGGCGACATCCTCCACGGATTCTTTATGGGCGGACACTTCCAATTGCAGCTCTCCCGTCAACTGCAACAACCGAATAAACCCATCCCGTCCCCCCGTTACAATTCGATCTCCTTGAGGAGACATGGCCACAGTCAATACAGCCCCTTGGTGACCGCCGATGCGGTTTTGTTCGTTAATCGCCCCCATAATTTGTTGTAAGGCCAGTAGGGGGGCCAACGTGGGATAGGGATCGGCCAGGCGATCGTTGGCAAGTTCTTCGACCGCCCGCCCGGCTTTGACCGCCAGCACTAGCGATTCCAGTTGCTTGAACTCGTATTGCTCCAAGGCTTGACGGCTTTCCCGCTCGATCGCCGTAATTTGCTGCGCCTTCCGAATATTGGAGCTAGCCCAATTGCTGAGATACCCCGCCATCACCAGGGTTCCGGCCAACACCGCTAATCCCACATAAGAATTGCGTCGAGCCTGCCGCTGCGCCTTGGCCAAAATACGATTGGCATCGGCCTCCTGGCAGGCGGCCAGAAACTGATAATCAGCGTCGCTTAATTGCTGACCGGCCGCCCACTGTTGAGCAGCGTGTAAATCCGACCCCATCAGCAGTGGAGACACTTGTGGCTGGCGCGATCGCCATCGAAACAACTGCGAGGGCAGCAGCCATTTCAAACTAAGCAGCCGATGGGTTGGTTGGAGGAAGTGGGTGGACGGCAAAACATGGGAAGAGTAATAGGGAGGCTCGGAAGACGGAGGGTCGGAATGCTCCTCTCCATCCAATTTCGCGAGGGCTTGGGTACGCACATCCACCCACGTTTCCAACGCTTTGGCATAAAACTCGGGACGGCTGTTGGCCAAAACATCATCGACCCAGTCCAGGTCGAAAACCTCCTGATAAATGCGGTTGCGTACCACCAGGCGACCCAATCGCTTCACCACCAAGCCTGACAATTGCAGTTCCACTTGTTCGGGGCTGCCGTCTACCCTGACATTCCCGTACTCCAAGATGCGCCGATAGATGCCCAGTAATCGGCCCACCCGACTTTCATTTTGCAGCAGCCGATTGCGAATAGTGCGCAGGTGTTCGGGCTCGTCGCGAGTTTCCCAATTGGTAATGATGCAATCCCGCACAAACGTCTCCACCCAAAGGGCGATCGCCGCCGGATCTTCCGGCAGGGATGTCGGCAAACGGGCAATAGCTTGACAAATTTTTTGCGTCAGAAAGGGTTGTCCCCCCGACCAATCGAGAACGAGCTGGAGGACCGTATCGGCATGCACCGTTTTGCTCGCTAGACCATCTGCCAATGGCTGAGTTTCGTAGGGCTGAAACCCCGTCAGTTCGATCGCGTAGCCAATATTGAACGGAGTGCGTGTTTTGTCTTGGATCAGGCTGGATGGCGTGGCCACTCCAATCAGCACAAACGTCAGGCGTCGAAATTCAGGAGCGCTGGCCCGCCGGTTGTAGCAGGAGCGAATGACGGCAAAAAAATCGTCTTTGAAATCCAGCCGCAGCAGGCTATCAATTTCGTCCACAAAGATAGCAATATTGCCCGACAGTTCCTGCAAGAGCACGGTTTCTAGGAATTCGCTGAACCGCTGCACGGGGGAGAGCCAATCCAGCTCTCGCCACCACTGACGCAAGTTAAAGCGATCGCCCAGCTCGAAACTAAATACCAGATTGCGAATAAATCCGGCGTACCACACCTCCGGCGTAATCCGCTGGCTGCCAATTTGGGTCAGTTCAAGTGCTGCACAAGCCACCCCATCCTCTTGCAGTCGCTGCATCGTGTGCACCCGCAAGCTCGATTTCCCCATCTGCCGAGAGTTCAAGATGTAGCAGAATTCTCCCGCCCTGAGACGGATGTAAAGCTCTTCGTCCGAGCGACGCTTTACGTAGGTTGGGGCATCTGCAGGTAAGCTGCCTCCCACCTGATAGGTGTAGGTCACATCGGCTGGCATAGTTCGAGTTTAGAGAGTTCGAGCTTAGACGTGTTCGATCTCAAACGACGTGATTACACAATACCGAGAGAAAGACTGAGAAGGAGTGCCAGAGTCAGTGATGTTTTTCAGTGGCATAGCAAGCTGCGGCAAAGTCGAGAGAGATTAGAAGCCTTCTGTTCACGTACAAGACAAGTAAATTTGAGCAATCTGCATAGCGGTTTGCCTGTCGCTCTAGCAAACCGCTATAAAAAAGCGGACTTCATCGGAAGTCCGCCACTAGAATTATTGGGTCTCAATCCATTAAGAGAATGTCACTCCGAGTGCTGTATTGAACTCGTCCAAATCGATCGTCATCGGAGCCACTTTCCAGATGGACTGACAGTAGTCACGCACGGAGCGATCGCTGGAGAATTTCCCCATCCGAGCACTATTCAAAATCGACATGCGCGTCCACTTGTCGCGATTCCGATAGGCCTCTCCGACCAAGACCTGACAATCTGAATAAGACTGAAAATCAGCCAATACACAATAAGGATCGTCATTCAGGAGAGATGCGATCAGAGGACGGAATAATTCGACATTGCCGTGAGAGAAGAAGCCAGACGCCACCAAATCAATCGCTTCCTGCAAGCGACTATTGGTGCTGTAGTAGTCCCAAGGACTGTAGCCCGCTTTTTTCAGAGCTTTGACTTGTGGCGTTGTCAGTCCGAACAGGAAGAAGTTCTCCGCTCCAACTTCCATCCGAATTTCGATATTGGCTCCATCCAGAGTTCCAATAGTGAGCGCGCCATTAAGAGCAAATTTCATGTTGCCGGTGCCGGAGGCTTCCTTACCCGCCGTCGAGATTTGCTCCGACAGGTCGGCAGCCGGATAAATTCGCTGACTATTGGTGACGTTATAGTCGGGCAGGAAGATGACCTTGAGGCGCTCGCTAACGTCGGGATCGCTATTGACGACATCTGCCACAGACGTGATCAGCTTAATAATGAGCTTGGCCATGAAATACCCAGGCGCCGCCTTACCCGCGAAAATGAACGTACGCGGAGGTATATCCAGATTGGGATTGTTCTTGAGCTGCAGGTAGAGAGAGATCACGTGCAAGATATTGAGATGTTGGCGCTTGTATTCGTGGAAGCGCTTCACATGCACGTCAAAGATAGAACTGGGGTCGACCGCAATCCCCGCCTGCCGATAGATGCGATCGGCCAGCGTAGTCTTGTTCGCCTGCTTCACCTGCATCCACGCATCTTTGAAGCCAGTGTCATCGGCAAAGGCTTCTAACTGCTTCAACTGCTCTAGCTGAACCGTCCAAGCATCGCCAATTTTGCTGTCAATCAAATCGCTTAACGACGGATTGCTAACCACCATCCAACGGCGAGGAGTGACACCATTCGTAACATTCGCGAACTTCTCCGGCCACAGCTCGTAAAAGTCCTTCAGCACGTCCTGCTTCAGCAGCTGACTGTGCAGCTCGGCCACGCCATTGATGGTATGGCTGCCCACACATGCCAAATTCGCCATCCGAATCGAGCGCTCCCCGCTCTCGTCAATCAGCGAGAGGCGGGCCAGACGCTTATCGTCGTTCATGAACTTGATGCGCACCCGCTCCAAAAATCGCTGGTTGATCTCGTAAATGATCTCCAGATGACGGGGCAGCATCTTGCCGAACAGACTCAGAGGCCATTTTTCCAATGCTTCCGGCAGCAGGGTGTGGTTAGTGTAAGCAAACGTTTTGTGAGTGATCTCCCAGGCTCGCTCCCAGGTCATGCCCTTCTCGTCCACCAACAACCGCATCAGCTCCGCTACCGAGATCGCAGGGTGGGTGTCGTTCAGCTGAACGGAGAACTTCTCGTGGAACTTATCCAGTGGAATATTCTGCTGTTCCATGATGCGGAACATATCCTGCAGCGAGCAGGAGACAAAGAAGAACTGCTGTTCCAAACGCAGCTGCTTCCCTTGAATTTGCTCGTCGTTGGGATATAGCACCTTAGTGATGTTTTCGGAGACGATCTTGCGGGTGACAGCTCCGTAGTAGTCCCCTCGATTAAAGGCGCTGAAGTCAAACGAGTCAGTGGCTTCGGCCTTCCACAATCGCAAAGTGTTAGCGGTATTGACCTTGTATCCCAGGATAGGGGTGTCGTAGGGGACGCCCTTGACGACTTTGCCGGGGACCCAACGGACGCGGTACCGATCGCGATCGTCCACGTATGATTCGGTGTGGCCGCCAAACTTCACTTCCACCGACCACTCCGGTCGCGGCAACTCCCAAGGGTTGCCGTTGCGCAACCACTTGTCGGTCACTTCCACCTGCCAGCCATCGTGGATCTCTTGGTCGAAGATGCCGAATTCGTAGCGGATACCGTACCCCAGCGTGGGCAACTCCAACGTAGCGAGGGAGTCGAGATAGCAGGCGGCCAAACGCCCCAAGCCACCATTGCCCAATCCGGGCTCTTCTTCCAGCTCGCTCAGTTCGTCCAGGTCCAAACCCAGCTCCGCCAGAGCCTGCTTGGCATTGTCGTAGATACCCAAATTAATCAGGTTATTGATTAAGTGGGGGCCCATCAGAAATTCTGCTGAGAAATAGCAGACGGTGCGGGCGCCCGATTGGGTGTAAGCTTCCGCCGTACTATTCCAGCGCTGCAGCATCCGATCGCGCACCGTATGGGCGATCGCCATGTAGTAATCATTTTTGGTTGCTAGTGCCGGAAACTTCCCCTGCACGTAGAACAAATTATTCACAAACGCCCGCTTCAGCGTCTCAACGCTCAGCCCAGTGCGATCCTCTTCAACACGGACATCGGGACAAACAAAACCTTCAGGGATATTCATAGCTAGTCGAGGTTCCTCATCAAGAGTGGAACAGAAATCAAACGTCAGGGGCAGTCGTTTCGACAGTTATCAGCAGCAAATAACAGTAAAACGTAGCCAATTGCAGATCGGTGGAGGGCTTTCGAGACAGCAAACCCAGTCAAGCAAACGAAGGTGGCTACTGTCGCCAGTGAAGCCTCTTTTGTGTCTGGGAGCCAGCGTTCGGAGTACAGCGCCTAGTAATTGGCTCATAACACTACAGTCAGGTACGACAAACAGCATTGGTCGAGAGAACTATCCAACGCAATGAGCGTGACGGTTTCCACTTGTATTGGTTGTATTGGCAAATTGATTTGCAGAAACATTTGGACAAAATCAACCTAGCCGCTGGGAACCATATCAGGTTAGTGAACCCCATCGAGAGTCCAAGCCTTTGCTCGGATCGCCTCCCTTTGTACAGTTCAACATTTCACACAGCGGGCTGTACAGAGAACTGGTGACACTGTCTTCGACAACTCAGTCTGCGACAACTAAGCTCTCAACAAGCAAGTCTCAAGCAATGAAGACCTCTCCCTCACAAAAGAATGACTGCGACAATATACGTGTTAGCACATTTTCATAAGTAAAAATCGCTAGTCTAGTCCGTCTAGAATTGACTCTTTTCTAACAACCCAACCTATACCCCTCAAGCGCTTGCGCTGCATGCCATAGAGCGAATCTAAAGCCGATCTATATCAATAGAACAGTCCTAGAATTTCAGATTTTCTTCATGCCTTTTGCCGGGTAGTTCACTGCAAAAAGTCGTCCGATTTTGAGAAAGACTCGCGATCCCCATCTCTGGTATTGAAAAACAGAGCGACTGCAACACTAACAATCCACAACAATTCACGAAGAAGCCCTGTCGAGCGAGCGATTTCTTAAGTCGTTGCATCAGCCAATCGCTCAGCAGATACCTCCAGTCCTAGTTCCGATCTCCTCATAGGCTCCGAAGCGCTCGGAGCTCTCGACCACAAACTCGGTCTTGGGCATCGATTGCAAAAGAGCGTACTTACGAGTCTGAGGACTCCGTGTTGTCCATTTGAGGGGTGAAGGGAAGTACGTAGATTGTCAACAGCCCAGCCAAGAAGCCCAACACGTTACGCGTAATGGGCAGCCAGTCGGTGGTGCGTCGAACCACAGGGCCGATCCCGAATCCACCAAATAAGACTAGCCACAGAGGCGAAAACAGTAGAGCCCACTGCCAGTTAAAGATCTCCTCCGAGTTGCGAGGCTTGCCCGCAAAACCACACACAATCCCTCCGGCAATGGATGTGACTAAGGTCAACACCCACTGCTCGTCGGGCAAACCAGGTACAACTCGACAGCCCCCCTGACGGAAACATCCATCCAGTGCCGTCACGGTACTTAAGATCGATCGCGCCTTACCGTTATCCCGCACAAAAAATTGATTGCCGTAGCGGGACTGCAGCTCAATCCAAAACGTCCGAGGTAAGATCTCTCGCACGCGATCGCCCACGTTGAATGCTAGTAAATTTCCACCACGGGGATCGGCCACCATCAACACGCTGCGATCGTCCAATCCCCAATAGCCTTTCACTTGGCGACCCGGCGATTGGTCGAATTGGGTCAGTACCCTTAGCTTCCAACCAGTATCTTTCTCAAGGGCTTTCAATTGGGTGTCCAGTTGCGCTTCTTGGCTCTCAGACAACTGTTTAGCTAAATCCAGCACCGTCACCATTGGCTCAGGGAACTCCATTTCCACAACCGGAAGCTGCCGTTGAGCGAGGGCGGGGGAGTTGCCCACCCAACTCAGTGTGAGGCAAGCGGTCACAGCTAGCACCATCCCCAGCCAGCGGGATCGTGTTTTGAGCAATACTGTGCGGCAAACTCGCAGGGCGTGAAGGAGTGCTGAAACCATCATCGATGAGGTCCACATGTAACAGACTGTTTCAATCGCTAATATACCGAGTTTCGCCTAGAGTCAGAAATTAAAAAGCGGCATTACCCATTGAGGGGCTGAAGGAGTGGGAACGTCACGATATCTGAAGTAATGCAGCAGCAAGCGAATAGAGTGCTTGAGTCTGTGTTCCGTTTGGAATCGCTGGCAATGTTGCACGGAGCCGGCATGAAATGAGACTCTCCGTAGCAAATCCAGTGTTTTGAGGGCGCTTCAAAGGACCTACTGGCAGCAGCATTTATATCCGTCCAATTGTTGCCAGGTCGTTCTGCTTCATCCTCTGAATGTGCAACGCCCGTTCTTCGGATACTCCCTCGATTCGTATCTCAAATATTTCATCCCTGAAGTATGCAACGCGCAGGGGCAACCACATAACCTTCTACGTCGTGTCAAGTGGAACACTGCAAACCGTCACAGACGCGTCAGCCAGCCGACTCAGCGCTCTAACCTTATCCCTCTCTGCCCGAATCATCTCTCTGAGTGCGCGCACAACGTTAATATTGGCTTCATCCGTAAAATGACCGTCACGAGCAAAGCTGGCTGGGTCATTCGCAGGGGCAATCGTATTAGTGTCCAGCACCAGTACATCCAAACGGGCTAGCTCGGACGCCAGCACATCGTAGAGATCTGAGCCATAACCGCGATTGCTGAACAGCATCACCACGGGCACCTGTCCTGCATCTCTAGCCGTTTGGGAAAAGTCTGCCAACATGGCCTGCAGTACCCGAACCTGCTCCGCGTCGGGATTGAACCCCTGGCCAAATTCGTACAGTCCAGCTTCACTGCTGGTTGTTGTTCGACCAATCCATTCGCTGCGCATGAAGCGGAGAAACACCGATCGATCGATCGCATTCGTATGGAACAACAGCGGCTTAAAGGGATAGTCGTATCGCTCCAGTTGATCCTCGAATGTTGTCCAAGTTTCATCTTGGCGATTGAACGCAGTCAAAAACTCAGGCGCGGTAGAGATGGCAGGCTCATTGGCCACCAATGCCCCCTCATCATCCAAGGTGTAATAGGGGTAGGTATAGGGAGTGGGGTAGGAATACGTCCAGTTCATGCCAGACATACTGCGCATACGTCGGATGCTTGAGGCCAAAATACCAAACACTGCGTAGTCTGCATTGCGTCCCTCTTCATCAGCCATGTAGGCAGCAAATGTGTGGTTGGGAGGTGCAGAGGGAGCCGCGATATTGCGTGTAGTAATGTTGCCATCTAGTTCAACCAGAGCATCGCTGGCCCGATTGGTAAACGACATGCCGTAAAACGACACCAGCAAATCATCGTCCCCTTGCGGGGCTTGCGGTAAGTCACGCCAATCATTGGGATCGATCCAGCCGGAGGAAATAATCGGGGCGCTGTTCTCTAGGTCGTCCCCTACCATCCGGTTGAGCTTACCTTCAACGGAGCGGCCGCGATCGAAATATCGTTGTGCCCAGGTGGGCCGCTCGTCAAACATCCTCGGAAACGGAAATAAAACCGTGAGGCCGACATCCACTAAAATCAGCCAAACGACTATCCACAGCAAAACGCGCCATCGAGATGCCAGCTGACGGTAGGGAAAGGCCGATCGATCTTGCCGTTCGTTCCCTCCAGTCGATGATACGGGAGCAGACGATACGGATTTGGAAACATCCTGAGACATTCTGGCTGACTTAGTCATATCAAGCTGGATGCAGGTAACTACAGGAACTGGACGGTCTAAGGTACGGGCTGAGCCGACTTGAGTGGATTAGACGTGGAATCGAATTAGAACTGAATAAATTAGAACTGGAAATAAATAAACGTCGAACCTTCATTCCCGAACCCCAGAAGGACGATCCCCAACAATGCGGCATACAGAGCCGATCGCATAGACGTCGGCCAACGACGATAAAACGCTGCCGTTCCAGACAGATAATGCACCAGGTCAATAGCGAACACTAAGGCGATACCGACTGTTGCGGCAATGGGCAGTGGGGGAAGCGTCGGTGCCGTCCAGACCGGATTGAAGAAGAGGCGATCGGTGAACGTCCAGATTTGCTGCCAAGACGACGCCCGAAACAGCATCCACCCATAACAAGTCACTTGGAAAAATCCCACAATGATGACCGCTCGTCGGATTCCGTCCCACAGGGTTGTGACCGGACGAAGGGTGGGTTTAGCCCCTGCAACCAACCGGTGGACGCAGAGGATCGCCCCCTGGTAAATGCCCCAGTACATAAAGTTCCAAGCCGCACCATGCCACAGCCCTCCCAAGACCATGGTCAGCATCAAGTTGCGATAGGTAGTGCGGCTACCGTTGCGACTGCCCCCCAATGGAATGTAGAGATAGTCCCGCAGCCAAGTGGATAGAGAAATATGCCAGCGTCGCCAAAAATCGCTAGGGTTAACGGCAAAGTATGGCGTGTTGAAGTTCACCATCAGATCGAAGCCCAATAGCTTCGTCACTCCGCGAGCAATATCCGTATAGCCTGAGAAGTCACAGTAAATCTGCACGGCAAACAGGTAGGTCGCCAACACGATATCGACTGTGCCGACCGGATCGGGACTGTTGTAGATGGCATTGACCGCACCAGCTACACCGTCTGAAATGGCGACTTTCTTAAACAGGCCCAGCAAAATTAAGTAGCAGCCTCGTGTCGTGGCATCGACCGTCAGCGATCGCTTCGCCAGCACCTGCGGCAGAAAATGACTGGCCCGCTCGATTGGTCCTGCTACTAATTGGGGAAAGAACGCCACAAAGAGTGCAAAGTCTAGCAGATTGTCCACCGGCTCTAGCTTGCGCCGATAGATGTCAATCGTGTAGCTGAGGGTCTGAAATGTATAGAACGAAATCCCCACCGGCAAAATAATCGTCAGGACTGGCCAACTGGGCTGGATGCCGACGTTACTCAGCAATGTCGCGAAGGAATCGGTAAAAAAGCCGAAGTACTTGAAGAAAGCCAAGAATCCCAAGTTCACCATCAGCGACACCAGCAGCAGCGATCTCCGGGTTCCAGGGTTCTCGGTGTTGTGAATGGATTTCCCTAGAACAAAGTCAAGAATGGTGGAGGCCCAAATTAGGGATAGAAATCGCCAATCCCACGAGCCGTAAAAGTAGTAACTGGCTCCCAACAGCAGGACGTTTTGGCCTCGCCGGGGCAACAGGACGTATAGTCCGTACACCAGAATCAGAAACGAGAAAAATTCAAGCGAAGCAAAACTCATACTTGGGTCATCCCTATGGCGGCATTCCATTCGTCAGGACATACCGTTGGCATCTTGAGTGCTCGCGGTACTGCTTGGGGATTGCCCGATTACTGTGGTGTTCACGCTTAAATGCGCATGAAGCAAACATACGGTTCGCCCGATCTCACCGGCAATACAGCTCAAAATCCGGAAAAATTTCACTAAGACAGCATTCTAGACTTGAAACGCAAAATAATTGTTAAGCCGTCGAGCCTTTGGTCCGCTGGACTTCGCTTTCAGGCGGATTGGGGAGGCTGCATCCGCGATCGCAGCGAGAAGACGTCGGCTCAATTCCCCAAGACAACGTAAACCCCGTGAAATTCAACAGCCGCTTGACCGTTGCTATCGCGAACAACTGCCGTTAGTTCAATTCGACTTTTACCTTTGCGCTGCAACAGAGTAAGAAAGCGATCGTAAATGTCGGGTTCCGGTAACTGACAGGTCGAAGCCAACTCTCCCGTCACAGGCCGGACGTACCGAATGTCACTCTTAGCAATGACGATTTGTCCGGTCAGTCCTCGTTCCTGCAGAAATAGAAACAGCAACCCCCATCCCGTCAGCACCGCAATGGAATAGAGACTGCCTCCAAACGCCGTACTTTTGTGGTTGATATTGGGTTGCAGCGGAGCTTTGAGGGTAAGCTGGCAATCTCCATATGCCACCACCTCAATTCCCATCGCCTTCGTTAACGGAATTTCCGCATGCAATGTGGATTGAAGGCGAGCTACCCAATCGGTCATAACCACTCAATGTCGATCTCAACTGTGCCAAACCGGCTGAAACTAGCCCAGCTAAGAATAGCGTCAATATAGCGTCGGTAATCCGCTATGGAGAGTTCTCTAACCATTTTCCCTAGCAAATCGAGGCTTTAAGCTATCTCCAGACTCCAGACCTTACAGCGGATTGCCATAACAGGCACAGCCTAAGAAAAACACAGACTGAAGAAGCCTAAACGAGAAGCTTCCTCAGTCTGTGCGTGCTTACGAGTGTCGTATCTCGGGACGATCGTTGGCGATCGTCCCAAATCTATGGGAACAAGCCCGGTAGATTTAGTAACCGGAGGGCTTGTTCACAATGAAGCTAGCCACTTGGCACTGCTTGATATTGTCGAATGCCACAACGCGGATGAAGCAGTTGCGGTACTCGTTGCGGCAGTTGTTGACTTCCTGCAGAACTTCACGAGTGGAGCTAGCGCCAAACAGAGGCAGCTTCCACAGAGTCCAGTAGTAGGTGGTAGGGTCAGCGGTCTCGTCGAATTCAATCGCAGGGATGAATCCTTGGTCGAGGTAGTAAGCAATCTGGCGCTCAATCTGAGCATCGCTCAGAGGAGGCAGGTAAGACATCGTCTCGAAGCGACGCTCTTTAGGCAGAGTTTGCATGATCTTAGATCCTTGTAATCAAACTAGATCCTTGTCCTGAAACAAGGGTCGTACTCAAAAACATGTGGAGCTGCGGTGGTGAGAAGCAGGCCGTCCTATTCACCATCCGCATCAAAACTGTTGGTCTCGTCTTGGGCGGGATCGTGTGGTATGGGATCGCTCGTGGAATCCGTCGGAGAAGAATCGCTTTGAGAGTCTTCAACCGGAGCGGACAATTGCTCTTCCTCATGAACCACTTCGTCAGGATTTTGAACCTGAGTCATGCGTTCCAGCATTTGACGGCGGCGATTCATATTGGCTTTTTGAATGCCGAGACTGACCATTTCTGGTAAGAACTCGACAATTTCTTCAGCCAGGTGCTGTCGCACTGTCATGATGCGTAGAGCAATTTCACGATCCTCGGCCATGAGTTCGTCCAAATAGGCTTCGCCATTTTGCAGCTTGCCTTGGGTGGAAAACTGACCGAGCCATACCGCTTTCACGGGATAGATCTCGCGCAACTGCGCCTGCACCGTCCGCATTGCCTGAAAGGTCAGATAGCTGATTGTTACTTCGGCTGTCTTTTTCGCGATTTCTTTGCGATCCATCAGTCAACGCGGACGCATCTAGGCCGCTATGGAAAAGCAGAACGCCCCCCTATTTACCCGCTCGCGGTTCGGAGCAAGCTCCGAATTCCGCCTACCAAGTCAAGATTTACAGCTTGTCCATCGTCTCGAATTCGAACTTGATTTCTTTCCACAGTTCGCAAGCGGCAGCCAGTTCGGGAGACCACTTGGCAGCTTCGCGGATGATGTCTCCACCTTCACGCATGAGGTCGCGACCTTCGTTACGAGCTTGGACACAAGCTTCCAAAGCAACGCGGTTTGCAGCTGCACCAGGAGCGTTACCCCAAGGGTGACCCAAGGTACCACCACCGAATTGCAGTACGGAGTCGTCGCCGAAGATGTCAACCAGCGCAGGCATGTGCCATACGTGGATACCACCGGATGCAACGGCCATTACGCCGCCCATGGATGCCCAGTCTTGGGTGAAGTAGACACCACGAGACAGGTCGCGCTCGACGTAGTCTTCGCGCAGCAGGTCGATGAAGCCCAAGGTAGACTCGCGATCGCCTTCCAACTTACCGACAACCGTACCGGTGTGGATGTGGTCGCCACCGGACATCCGCAAGCACTTAGCCAATACGCGGAAGTGCATACCGTGGTTGCGCTGACGGTCAATTACCGCGTGCATTGCACGGTGGATGTGCAGCAGCAGACCGTTGTCGCGGCACCAATGAGACAGGGTGGTGTTCGCGGTAAAACCAGCGGTCAGGAAGTCATGCATGATGATGGGCATTTCGAGTTCTTTCGCGAACTCGGCCCGCTTCAGCATTTCTTCGCAAGTGTGAGCGGTAACGTTCAGGTAGTGACCCTTGATTTCACCGGTCTCAGCTTGTGCCTTGTGGATAGCGTCAGCTACGAACAAGAAGCGATCGCGCCAGCGCTGGAAAGGCTGAGAGTTGATGTTTTCGTCGTCTTTGGTGAAGTCAAGGCCACCGCGCAAGCATTCGTATACCGCACGACCGTAGTTCTTAGCGGATAGACCCAGCTTGGGCTTAATGGTGCAACCCAGCAGAGGACGGCCGTACTTGTTGATCTTGTCGCGCTCTACGGTGATGCCGTGGGGAGGACCTTGGAAGGTCTTCAGGTAAGCCACGGGGATGCGCAAGTCTTCTAGACGAAGAGCACGCAGTGCCTTAAATCCGAATACGTTACCAACGATGGAGGTCAACAGGTTGGTGACGGAGCCTTCTTCGAACAGGTCGAGGGGGTAGGCGATGTAAGCAATGAACTGGTTGTCTTCGCCAGGTACGGACTCGATGTCGTAGCAACGGCCCTTGTAGCGATCCAGGTCAGTCAGTAGGTCAGTCCACACAGTGGTCCAAGTACCGGTAGAAGATTCAGCCGCAACAGCTGCGCATGCCTCTTCAATGGGTACACCCGGCTGTGGGGTGACACGGAACGCCGCCAGGATGTCTGTGTCCTTGGGGGTGTAATCGGGGGTGTAGTAGGTAAGTTTGTAGTCCTTAACGCCGGACTCAAAACCTGCTTTAGTCTGAGTTCTAGTTTGTGAATAAGACACGTCTTACTTCCTCGTAAGCCACTCAATACTGTGAAGCTGCAAATGCTGGAGCCAACAGACAAGCCGCCGGTTCCACCACAAGTTGTCAACACTTTGAGCTATGAAGACCTGGTGGTTGTCAGGTGAGGGTTAACCCTTATTTCGCTCAATTTTGGGAAATCTACGTGCGTAACGGACTGTTTCGCCGACAATTTGCCCTCGACTCGAAGCGGTTCGTCGCTCTAAGTGCAGCACTATATGGGCTATCACTTTTCGGGTCATCAAAAACCTATCATTCTTCGAAATTAAGCAAATATTATTTTATTTATACAATCGATTAGCCTTGCTTAAGGAGGGCTGAGCAGGGGGTAGATCGCCGGGAAAAATCCTTGACAGATATACCATCGTAGCCATCTACAGGCTCTCTCAATTCACCTATTTCCAAGTCTTACAAAGATTGTAAAGAAATAATTATTAAGTAAAAATCAGGTCGGTGAGAAGCATTCTCCCGATCGAATAGGACACCAATAACGCGAACACATATAGTTGTATTTCTGTCAATTGCTCAATAATTGACTCGGTCGTGGGCCCGCTCTTTGCATGTCCATTTTGTGGATGCAGGTATAGGAATAAGCGATGTTAATCGACTCGATTGCGGATATGAAATATCTGTTTTAGGTATTTATGCCTTTACGTCTATCCAACTGGTTTTGGTCGTTATTGACGGCTGAAGGCCAGTAGTCAGCAGTTTTTCAGAGCTTCAACAAGGGTACACAAATCACTCAACAGCCGGACTTGATTGAGTGCGGTGAGGATGGGGACATGAATGAACAGGGCGTGAATATTGGTCTTATCCCGTTGAATGGAGTGCAGAAGTCGATAATAGGTGTCGTTACAGACGTAGGTGCCAGCATCGTGACTGATACGGGTATGGGGTAGAGGTTGCACTAGGTCGTCGAGAGATAGAGGGGTTGCTAAGGTGGTGCCGCCGTTACGAGCGTAGCGCTCCAGATTGAGGTGTCTGCGCTGTTCGGCCATTCCGCAGCAGAGGACAATGCGGGGTTGGTGGGTGCGAATGGCATTGTCAATCTCTCGGCTGGCCAAATCGGTATCGACGGGGAGCTGGCGCAGGAAGACGATCACATCTCCACAGGGATGCGTTTGCAGTAAGGCCAGCAAATCATCGGAGCTATTGGAGGGTTGGTGGGGGAGCCAAGGCCGAAACGACGTGGCCAGAATTGTCGGGGTCATCGGGGATGGTGTCTGCAGAGAATCACATCAGCAAGCATTACGAACCATCAAACACCACCAACAAGCCGCGTACTTCTTATCCCTCTTATGGTTGCCCCCAAATACACACCACACATTCCTAACGTCAGTTTGACAGGGCTATTTGAGTGGGATAGCAGCCCCACAGTACAAGGATTTGATGCCTCTTGCTCCCCTTTCCATTGTGGGAGAGAGGCTGGGGATGAGGGCCATCAAACTCAGGTCGCCTAGGGTGAAGCTCGGCAATCAGCTCATATTACAAAATCAATTCAACAGTCCTTCCACACCCCGACGGATCTGAGTTTCCAGTTCGTTTACCACTCGATCTTCCAACGTGACATTTCTGTTTTGGGAATTTCTATTTCGGTTGCGGCGATTGGACTGAGCTCGGACAGATTGGCGATTGTCATCATCATCGTCATCCCAGTCATCATCCTCCCAGTCATCGTCATCACGCCCTCTTCGAACCCGTTCTTGCTGAACCCGCACTTGCTGGCGTTGTACTCGCTCGATATTGCGCTGTATTTGAATCCATCCCTGCTGTTGGTTCTCCACAGACTGAGGAGTTGTCGGTGTCGCAGCCGCTTGAGGTTGAGGGGCTGGTGGTGGGGCTGAAACCGCCACTGGGGCCGATTCAGGAACTGGAGCCGGTTGGGCTGGAGCCGGTTGAGGGGCTGGTTGGAGACGAGCGTTCGATTGTTGCACGATGCTGGCCGACTGGGTTCGCCAGTATGGAGACGAGATCTCCTCAGTGGCCGCGATCGCGTTATCCCATTCGCCTCGCTCAAATGCCTGTTGAGCTTGCTGATAGCGGCGCTCATCCCGTTGCCACTCCCGTCGCCAATCGCCGATCGTGCGGCGGGCGGTGGAGCGTGTGGGGCTGTAGATGGGAATGGCATCTGCCATCGCGATCGCCGTATCGAATTCCCCTTGGCGATAGCGAGCTGCTGCCAGCTCCAGAATGCGGTCGGACCAAGTCTGGATGTCCGCTTGAGCCGCGTCGTACGCAGGAGCCCCCTGAGACACTTGGTGGGCTGTGGCGATCGCATCTCTCATGTGACCGGATTGGGCTTGCTGGCGAGCGTGAGCGAGCTGGCAGTTGCCCAGAATATCGCGGGCGTCGCTGTGGATGGGGGAAAACGGGGAGATGGCTTGTGCGGTTTCAATGCATGTGGAATGGTCAGCGGCTTGTGCAGCGGCGGTTAGGGTATCCAGTTGGGCACGGGCACGGGTTTGAGAGGCTCGGGCCAACTGATGCAGACCACCAAGACTCAACCCCACACACAATCCCACTCCAACCAGTTGACGGGTTTTACGAAGGTTCTGGATGGCAGGGATCGTCTGGGCAAGGGGAGCCAGATGCTTGAACGTTTGCGTTACATACCGCCTCATGTAGACAGTGGGCGGTATGGTCGCAGAGGCCAGTATGGTTGCTGGAATCGATGCGGTTGATTTGCCAATCCCTGCCAAGTCACTGGTTGTTAAGTCAGTCAGAACCTGCTGGGCTGTGGTGTAGCGCAGGGCGAAATTGAGCTGCGTCATCCGTTCGAGGATGGTTTTGAGGCGAGCGCTGATGTCGGGGCAGCGCTCGCGCCAGTCTTCTGAATTGGGATCTTGAATGGCATCGGGGGACAGCCCCGTAAGGGCACAAATGGCGACCACCCCGAGAGAGAAAATATCGCTGCTGAAGCGTGGTTTACCGCAGATGCTTTCGGGGGCGAGATAGCCAGGGGTGCCGATGGCGACGGTGATACTTATGTCTCGGCCCGCCTGCAGTTGGGTCAGGTGCACCTGCTTGACCGCACCAAAGTCCAGCAGTACCCATTTACCGTCCGGGCGTTGAATCAAATTGCCGGGTTTGATATCTCTGTGGATGGCGCCGCGATCGTGAACGAAACAGAGGAGATTGAGGACGTCTTCGAGAAACTGGATGACATCTGACTCCGACCAGCGCTGTCCAGTTTTGAGATTGTCAAACAGTAAGATGCCGTCAATATATTCTTGAATGAGATAAAACTCGCCAGCTTCCTCGAAGTAGGCCAACAATTGGGGAATTTGTTCGTGGGTACCCAGTTGATGCAGGACGTCGGCTTCAGTGTTGAACAGCCGCCGAGCCAGTTGCAGTTGGTCCGGTTCGATGCTGGGAGGTTGCAGGCGTTTGACAACACAGGTGGGCTGACCGGGGCGTTGAGCATCGCGAGCTAGGTAAGTTTGGCTCATGCCTCCAGTAGCCAAACTGCTGGAAATTTTGTATCTGCCACCGAGTAATTGACCGATCATCTGCCGTCATCCATGCCGCAACGCTGATAGCGATCGCCAAACTCTGCCATATTGCTAGCCCAAGCCCACTACGATTGCTGGACGCAATACACTGATGAACCAGTTTTGGAACCGCCGCTGTGCAAGAGTCTCAGCCCCATAACTTGAGCCGATACCCCTGACGACTGCAGCCTACATGCGCGCGAGATTACCTTTCTAGGGGAAAACACGCAATTTCGATAGGGGGTTTACGGGGTTTGCCGGTGGTGCGAGCTCGGATCGACCTGAGTTCGATCGCCTTCACCTGGAATTAGGGGCCAGCCACAGAAATAATCGGATTGCACAAATACTCTTGCGCTGCCTTTTGTAGTGCCTCAGGAGATAGCGTCTGAATAGCGTCAGGGTAACTGCAATCGCGATCGACTCCCAACCCCAGCATCTCGTACCAACCCATCAATTGCGCCACTTGTCCATTGGTTTGCTTAGACAGGGCATATTGGCCGAGGATTTTTCGTTTCGCCAGTGTCAATTCCTCTTCTGTCAGGGGCTGGTTTCGCAGTCGGCCGATCTCTGTTTGTAAACCAGCGATCGCCCGCTCCGTATTGGCAGGAGCCGTACCGATTTGAGCAATAAACGGAGCATCGTAGCGTCGAGAACTATAAGAGGCGGATACGTCATAGGCCAGCCCCTGCTTTTCTCGCAACTGCACGAACAGCCGACTGGATAACCCTCCCCCCAGATGCACCGCCAACAATCTCAACGCCTCCCAATCAGGCGAGTAAATAGACGGTGCTCGGTATCCTACAATCGCGATCGCCTGCTGCGTATCTTGAACGGCATGCAGCCGTTGTTCTCCGCGTAGCACTGGTAATGCAGAATCATTGGGAACAGCGATCGGGCTAGGGTCGCCCAGGGTCGCCCAATCGCCAAAACAGTCACTCACCCAATGCTCGACCTCAGCCAACGAAATCCGGCCGCAAATGGCAATCACCGTTGTCTCCGGTCGAAAGTAATCGCGCTGAAACTGCGCTACGTCCTGCCGAGACAGCATGGCCACCGATTCAGGCGTACCCGCGATCGAGTGAGCATAGGGATGCTCGCCATACAGCCCCTTGCGGAGAGGAGCAAACGCTGAAGTAAAGGGATGCTCCTGCTGAGAACGAATTGCCTGCAAGATCAGATGTCGCTCCCGTTCCACTTCTTCGTCGGGAAAGGTTGGGTATCGAACAATCTCGCTGGCCAACCGTAAGAGAGCGGGAAAATCGGATGAAACCGATTTCAAGGCTAAGCCACAATAATCTGGGGCACATTCTGCTCCCAACAACGCTCCCATCGACTCCACCGACTCGGCAATCTGCTGCGCGCTAAAATTGCTTGTTCCTTTTGTCAGCACCGCCGCAGTCAGATGAGCAAGCCCAGCTTGGTGAGCATGGGTTACAGATACCCCTCCGAGCCAGAACAGGTGGGCCGCAACGATATCGACATCAGGTGTTGCGATCGCCAACAGCCGAATGCCGTTTTCAAGTCGTATGTGGTGGATGGGCGGTTTCACAATGCAAAGATAGTGGGTGCTAAGAACGCGAATGAAAAGGCCGTAGATGAAAAGGCCGTAGATGACAAAGCCCTAGATGACAAAACCACAGAGGCAGGAAGCATAGATACTACCGAACCTGCAGAAAATGGGCAGTATCGGCACATGAGGGGTCTTATTCGGTTGGGTTAGACTTCATCATTCGCACCCGGCTTCAAGATCGCAACGCAAAAGCGATCCAGGCGCAGATACTGCCGAGCACACTGCATTAAAGCCTCTGCCGTCATGGCTTGGATTGCGGTTAGGTAGCGATCGGCGAGCTCTAATCCGCCGCACAAATGATAGAAGCCATACATGCGAGCCAGTTGATTGGGGGTCTCCGTCGCAAAGATAAATTCGTTCGTCAGCATGCGCTGTACGCGGCGCAATTCGGGTTCGGATACGGGTTCGTCGTGCAGACACTGAATTTCTGCCAGTACTGCAGCTTCCACAGGTTCGAAATGGCTGCGATCGAGGTGCGCACTGATGGAAAATAATCCGGGAGAGACGTGCACCGCCGAGGATGCTCCAATGTCGAACACCCACCCCCGTTGTTCTCGCAACAGACTGACTAATCTCGACGAACGCCCATCTCCCAGCACCGAGGCCAGCAGGTCCAGCCCGCACGCCACATCCAACTGCTGCATAGAGGCTCCACTCCAGGCCCAGACCACCCGAGTCTGTTCAATTCTGGGTTGTGATTGCTCCACCCGTTGAATGCCATCCAGGGACTCAGCGCTGGCGGACATGCAAGAGGAATCAGTACTGCGTGCGGCCTTGAGAGCATTTCCAGCGTCAATAGCATTTCCAGATTTGCTGCTGTTTCCGGATTGACTATCACGTCCACGATCGGGGAGCAAAACACTGGGTGATGCCGTCAGATGGCCAAAGTGGGTGTCGATCAGTTGCTGGGCGGAATCCAATTCGAACTTGCCCACCACCACTACAGCAATTCGCTCGGGACGGTAGCGATCGCGATGATAGTTACGGACGGTGTCGGGGGTGAATGTCATCAAACTGGCTTCAGTTCCCAACACGGGTCGAGAGTACGGACGATCTCGATAGGCAGTTTGGGCCAGCAAGTGATAGGCGCAATAGTCGGGATTATCGTGAGATCGTCTAATTTCCTCTAAAACGACATTACGTTCAATCTGAAATTCTTCATCGGGAATCGATGCCTGGGTGACTGCCTCTGCTAAATACCCCAGCGAATCGGCCAAATCATCGGCTGCTACTGTGATGTAGTAATGCGTGTAGTCTTGGCTAGTTACCGCATTGGCCACCCCTCCACGACTCTCGATCGCAAAGTCCAGTTCGCCCGGCTTAATGCGATCGGTGCCCTTGAAGACCATATGTTCAAGAAAGTGCGATACCCCCAACAGTTCGAGGGGCTCGGCCCGTCCCCCCGTATCAATCCAGATATCGACCGTTACAGTTTCTGCTGCCGCCATCGGGCGAAGGATCGCGGTGAGTCCGTTCGGCAACTGCTGTATTGTGGCTGCTGATACAAACGATTGGGCTGACTCAGTAGACGTCAAAGGGCAAAAC
Organism: Cyanobacteria bacterium J06642_12; assembly: GCA_039817825.1. Lineage (GTDB taxonomy): Bacteria > Cyanobacteriota > Cyanobacteriia > Thermostichales > PCC-7336 > PCC-7336. Next base: position 22,063 of record JBCBVA010000012.1, read on the forward strand.
TCAGTGATAGTGCGGTGTTACTGACAACTATGGTCTCACCTTCGTCCAGCTTCGGCCATTTTTTTAGCGTTTACTACCGATATCGATTAATTTGCGCTCACTTGGCGCTCCTCTTGTCAACATCCGAGCCAACACGATAGATAAGCCAGCTTGAAGCGGACTCCTTCTCACAATTATGAATTCTGAAAGTATTACAGGATTTACCTCTCTCAAGACTGACACAATCCCAAGACCGGCAACATCATAAACGTCTGCCTCTCAAGGATTGCAATTGCCAACACTTCAGCGAACGAGACTTAAGCGCCCGGCGGTAAAACCCAGACCACCGACGCTAAACCTCTACAACTTCGGATTCAATAACCATATTTTCTTTGAGCAAGTTGGCCAGCTCTTGCAGTTGCTCGATCGCCTCTCCCCCTTCTAATTTCATGAGTTCGCGATCGTCGCGCATTTCTGTCCAACTGGTGGCACATTCAGACACCAGAAAACGCACTAGATGACCGTCTTGCAGGCTCACCATAAACGACGCACTCTCAAAGTCGTCGCCGCAGGTATAGCACGATGCGATATAACCTCGTCGCTCCAGCACAATTGCTAAAGCTTGCAAGTTCAAAATTAGGTCGCGAACAAAATCGCGATGCTGCTGTGCCAGTCTGCTAAACATTCCACCTCTCCAACGGTCGTGTGGATAGAACTGCAAATGCGAACAAAACTAATTGTGCCGTAGTTATTTCTACTCAATATAGCAAACACTATTAAGATCTGTAACAGTATTGAACAAATCGGTCTGAACATTGACCGGTGGATTAAGGCATCACTATAGGCAAGCTGCCCAGTTCGAATTGTTCGTAGCGAACAAGCAAGGTATGGCTACTGTAATATTCAGGATTCTCTAAGATTGCCTGCCTCTTTAAGCGGATGCGCATGGTTGCATACTCGATTTCGTCGTACATTTAGCCTTTAGGGCCGGTGGCAGCCTATCCAAACGTTGGTTGCATCTCTCGCGATAAACCGGATAAATCTTGGTAAATTGAGACTTAATGTATCATTTTGACCTCAATCAACCGATCCGATAACCGTCCTTCTTTCCTCCGGTTTCACTGCAGGGACATCACAATTCGACGCTGTGCTCATCAATCGCACCAGCAAGAAATCGCGGTTGAACAATTACCCCAAAATTTGCAGCCAGGACTCATCTGAAGCATATACGTAAATATACGGATACAGCTGAACAATCCATCTGATTTGGGTTGAGGAAATTCTCCGTAGAACGGGGAAAGCTTTTGATGTGAAGGTTTTCTTCGCCCATGCAACCCTAATCGGTTGCTACTTTGCCGCAAGGAGAAAGAAGAGGTTGAGTGTTTGCACGGTTGCTAATTTGTTAGAACGCTACGTTGCGGGCGAGCGAGATTTTCGCGGCCTGGACCTAACGAATGTCGATTTGTCTCGGGCTGACCTATCAGGGGCTCGACTGGATGGTGCCAATTTACAGGGGGCAGATCTCAGCAGAACGAATTTATCGAATGCCCGTCTAGTACAGGCAAACTTATCTACCGCCACCCTTAACGGTATCGATCTCACGGCAGCCAATCTGAGTTATGCCAATCTATTTGGGGTGAGCTTAAGCGGCGCAGAGTTGTTGGGGGCGAATCTTCATGCGGCCAACTTAAAAGGCGTCGCCTTGTGGGGGGGGAATTTGGGAGATGCAAATTTATCAGAAGCCCGCTTGGACGGAGCCGATTTGAAGGGATCGACCTTAGGGCGAGCAGATTTACGGCGCGCCATCTTAAAGGATGCCGATTTAAGTCGTGCCAATCTGCGAGGGGCGAACTTATTTGAGACGGATTTATCCAATGCCCTGCTAGAACGGGCCGATTTACGAGGAGCCATTTTGGTAATGGTCAGCCTGACTGGGGCCAACCTCAGCCGAGCCGATTTGCGAGAAGCCATCCTGGAGCAGGACAGCAAGTCGTTCACCGATTTGAAAACCGCTAACTTGCTAGAGGCCGTTTACAATTGCGACACTCGATTTAATGCCAGTTTCGATCCCAAAGCTGCTGGAATGCGTTGCGTAGCTTAGAGCATATCTTTATCGGTTCGAGTTCCAAACTCACTCAGCTTATACAGAGGCTTACACATAGCATTTCGAGAGGCTTAGGTCGTCAGTGAATTTCTCTTGAAAAAGAGCTACCGCCCCAATAGCGTTCTGACAGCTAGGGCGGGGTCGTCAGCTTTGACCAGAGATTCGCCAACTAAACTAGCGCGTACCCCCTGCTGGCCAAGAAACTGTAGGTCGTCGATGGTGTGAATTCCCGATTCGCCCACGACCGCGATCCCGCACTCACGTAAACGCTCTCCCCGAGCGGCCAGAATATCGGCAGTGGTATTCAAGTCAACAGTAAAGTCAGTTAGGTTTCGGTTGTTGATGCCGACCAGTCGAACACCATCGAGCTCTAAGACGCGATCAAGTTCTTCTAGGGTGTGAACTTCAATCAATGCAGTCATGCCCAATTGACGCAAAATCTTGAGGAAGTAGGTGAGATCGGCGTTAGTCAAAATTTTGGCGATCAGCAAGACAGCATCTGCCCCTAACGATCGCGCCCAAAAAATTTGATACGGGGAAATCACAAATTCCTTGCACAACAGGGGTAGCTCCACCGCTGCACGAATCTGCTGCAAATACGCCCCGTCCCCCTGGAAAAACTTCCGATCCGTCAGCACCGAAATACAAGCAGCTCCCCCCCGCTCGTATGCCTGGGCAATGGCAATCGGATCGAAAGTCTCGCAAATGACCCCTTTGCTAGGGGAAGCTTTTTTCACTTCTGCAATCAGCGAGACGGCATCCTCAGACTGGATTAAGGCACCCACAAAATCACGCACTGGGGGGGCAGAGACCAACTGCTGTCGCAGCTTAACCAGCGGGACTTTATCCCGCATGCGATCGACTTCGGTGTTCTTGTGCCAGACAATCTCCTCCAGTATGTGTCGCGGCTCCGTTTCGGGTGTCTTCACCTGGTAGGTCAAGCAGTCTACTTTGACCGGGGGAGTAGGGGCGTGGCGGCGAATATCCATGGGGGTGTTCGATCGAAAGGTGTTAAATCAGAAACGGGTCAAGTGAAGATGGGGTGTAACGAGCTGGGGAAGGGGTGATTGCCACAGAGCATGGATGAAACCAAAGACCTCGATAGTGTTGGAGAGCCAGCTTTCTGGACTATCGAACTGACAATACGCCATCACCGGCTACACCGGAATCCAAATGGCTCAATTGCCAAATGGGTCGAGTGATGTCACGCTCCCTAGCATAAAGCGATCGCGTTCCTGCCCCGCAACTGATTCTAGGAACGCCTCTCCTTTGACCGAGATTTGCAGAACACGATAGTTCACCAGCGTCTTAAGCCAGGTCATCATGACTAATCCTGCTCGTCTTCTGGTTATTGGCAGCCTCAATATGGATGTGGTAGTACGGGTGGAACGCCACCCACTACCGGGCGAAACTCTCTTGGGGAGTCCTTATCAGACCTTTGCGGGAGGGAAAGGAGGCAATCAGGCGGTTGCGGCCGCCAGGGCAGGGGGTGATATTCAGTTTATTGGCTGTGTGGGCAGCGATGGATTTGGCTCGCAACTGTTGTCAGAATTGCAGGATGCTGGGGTCCAGGCGACTGGAGTCGAGCAGGTGGATGGCCCGAGCGGAATCGCATTGATAGTCGTGGACAACCGTGGCCAAAACAGTATCGTGGTCAGTCCGGGAGCCAATTTACAGACGGTGCCCGAACGACTGCAAGTATCAAAGGCGGCAGACTCAGCACTATCCACCACCGACATTTTGGTGATGCAACTGGAAATTCCGCTGACAACCGTCGAGGCGGCGATTGCCCAAGCCTCTGCTCGTGCGCTCCCCATACTGCTCAACCCTGCCCCAGCCCAACCGCTATCTACAGAGTTGCTGGATCAAGTGACGTACTTGGTTGTGAACGAGAGCGAAGCAGCGCTACTCGCGGGGCAGGCTGCCGATGCGATCGGCAGTGTTCCTACAGCGATAGAAGCGGCGAAAGCATTGGTTGCAAGAGGCGTGGGAATAGCGATCGTAACGCTGGGGGAGCAAGGGGTGGTGTGGTTTGATGGTTGCGAGGAAGGACACCTGCCAGCTTTGCCTGTGTCAGTAATGGATACAACGGCGGCAGGAGATGCTTTTTGCGGAGCACTGGCGGTGAAGTTGGGGGAAGGGGCTGCACTGACCGAGGCGATCGCGTTTGCCAATGCGGCAGGTGCGGTGGCGGTCACGCGAATGGGGGCGCAGGCAAGTTTGGGAGATCGGCACGAGATTGAATCGTTGCGGGATAGCAACTGTTCGCATTAGCAATCTATCGGGCTTGCGATTGGAGGCATCGGCATTGGAGAGGTCGGCAAACCTCAGAGGCATAGGGCGTTCCCAGAGAAAAAATATTAGGCGCAAGATGTTAGGCAAGGACTAACATCTCGTGTAATTTGTCGGGAACCGACTCCCATCGCAGTTGGCGACGGAGGGGGGACATAGTGATGGCAAGCTTGGACTCGGTTGTTAGGTAGATGTCGAATGGGCGATTGGGTGCCAATCCAATTGCAGTAGTCAGACTAGCAACCTCTGTCGCACTATCAGTGCTTGTCGGGTTCAACTCTGTAAATTCAAAGGGTTCGAACGCGTAGCTGCGCAGCGGACTCACCGTCGCACTCCCCTGCTCCAGTCCCGATTGCAGTCGATCGACCCCATCGGGCCACACCTTACGACCGAAGTCCAATCCAAACCCCAGGCAAGGATTGCCGCGACTCTTCCACATAACCAAAAGCTGTTGAACCGATACGGCCTTGTAGCGGCCCCGATAGAGCGCTTCAACTAATGCCGAGGCGACCCAAGACTGCGGAAACGTTCGTTTCCACTCGGTCAGCCACTCCTGCGCCGAGCGCCCACTAAGGTCAAAGCCATATTGATTGAGGAAAGCGGCAGCATCCATGGCTGAATCCCCGATACATTTATACCGATTTATGAGTATGGGAAAACCTGCATACCAACAATAAAACGGGTTTTCTCTGAAAAGACTATTTATTCCAATCTGTTAACGTTTCAATGATTTTCAGGATTAGCATCCAAATTTGCAAAAGGCCAGTTGGCCAAAACTGCCAGTGCTCTGTCAACCCCAATATGATGTGCTCACACCAAGCGTACGCTTGGTGCTCCTCGCAATGTGAGTCCGTTCATCTTTTCTCCTACTACTCAGCCACGCAGAGATCGAGCAATATTCAATATTAGGGATGGCATCCCCCCGTGCCAGTAGTCTCGAAGCACTTCATTCCACTCGAATAGAGCGGTTAAACTGACGTCCGTCGAGTCTTCTTGACTGCTGCCGTTTTGATTCCCGGTACTAGCACTAGCCCATTTTGCGATGGCAGCTTTTAAGCTTGAGAGTACGTTTATGCTGTCGTTGTGACTAATCCCCGTTCTCCCATACAGTCCGATGGTGGTGATAACCGTTCGGATGTCGGCGGTTCCCGAAATGTACCGGTTCTCCACGAACGATCGCTCAAACAGCAGGCTTTGCGTCTGGTGGAAATCTCATTTCTGTCCAGTGCTGCTGCACTAGCTTGGGTTGTCACGATTTATCTCAACCCCACGTTGCCGTTACTACGCCTGTTTTTCCCTCTTCCGGTGGCGATCTCAATTTTGAGATGGGATTGGCGCACGGGACGGATGGCCTTAGCCGTATCGACATTGCTCCTGACGGTGCTGATTGGTCCCACCCGTAGCGTTGTGTACCTCATGCCCTACGGATTACTGGGATTTTTGTGCGGGTATCTGTGGCAGAAGCATTACTCGTGGTACTGGTCGATTCTGTTGGGATCGCTGCTCAGTACGTTAGGGTTGATTTTCCAATTGGCCTTGTCATCCGTTTTGGTGGGCGAAAATCTGTGGGCGTTTTTTACGCTGCAACTGGCAGGATTTACCAATTGGCTATTGGACGTCACGCTGGGTCGATTGGGCATTCATATGGCAGCCTCCACATTGGCCATCCAAATGGCGATCGTGGCATTGGTATTGGTGAATTCGCTGGTGTACGTATTCACCGTACATTTGGTGGCTGCATTGGTGATGGAGAAACTAGGCAAGCCCTTGCCGCCTCCGCCCAAGTGGGTCCAGGTGCTGCTGGCTTGAGATGGCGTGTTGGCTTTGAGTTTGACAGAGTACTAACTAGGACGTTAACCATTCAGGGGCCTGAAGAAGTGGGAGCGTTGGGTAGTCTCCTGCTTGCTTGACTCAGCCCTACAGTATGCAACACCACTTACATCGTCACCTTTATTAAAACCAGTTGCGCATGAGGCACAACGCTCTCAAGAAGATAGGGAAATATTTCCGGCAGATAATCGCTGTTCTATTTGGGTGTACAGCTCCGTCACTACCGTTGGAAGTCGACGGTGCACCTGCGCTGTTCTGGTAACTGGAGCGAGTGTAACGGTTGCGGCGAGAAATAGGGTGTCGAAGTCGGGCGATCGCAGCTCGTATTCCCAAGGCAGTCGAATCCCTTTGGGGGGTAAGGGCGACAGCAGCACTACAGCCTCCATTCCCATCTGCAGCGGGCGACGATAGGTCAATGCCATATCTGCCACCACCAAATTCACATCCGCTTCTACCAACTGCTCGAACGGCAACCCCATCTGTCGCAATACCTCCACCCGCGCCTCTTCTAGCCAAGCAACATAAGCCCCATGCCAAACAATGCCGCCGTAATCGGTGTGGTGAGGATAAACGCGAATCGGGTATTCAAACTGAGACATATCAAACGAGGTTATTGACACAAGCTCTGACAGAGCGGAATCGGTCGGAGCAGGATCGAACAGACAAATGTCAGAGTAGCAGGCTCCCCATTACTCCTCTGGAAGCAGCACGCTGGGACAGCCTGCATGCTGCCATTGTTGAATCGCTTGCCAGATGGCCCCTTCAGTAATGTCAGTAGGCTCTAAATTACTGGGCTTAGAAATATCAAGAGATTGCGGAAACCAGGAGCCACCACGATCGCGCGTTAGCAGCAAGCGATAGGACCGCTCGCTGCGCAGCTCTGCACTCCCACGAGGGCGTTCCGCCATCGAGAAGAACACACGAGCAATCTCTTCTACCGCAGAACTGGGCTCGGAGGCTCTAGAGAACTCGGAAACATCCCCGATATCTACAGGAAAATCGATATCGGGGAACCCCGCAGCCAAAATACGAGTTTCAGCCCCCGATCGCACGAGCTGACGGTTGGCATAGGCCGGTAAATCATCTAGCAATGCAGTTGCCCAGCGATCGATATCCACTGAACACCGCTGCTCCCCCACAGACCCATTCTCCAATCGCTCCCCCTGCGCTGGCGCATTGGATGTCACTGACAACGCGATCGCTAGCCCCATCGTCAGCCCAATGTCTACAGCTCCATGCAGTCGAGACATGTTATTCGCAATTGACAGGCATCGTGTCACTCTCTGCAATCGCGTCCACTGTGGTCGATCAGCCATTGGCCCCATCCAACTGGGTACAAATGCTGGCAAACACCTCCGCCGGATTGTCCGCTGCTGTAATCGGTCGTCCGATCACTAAATGGCTGGAGCCAGCAGCAATCGCCTCCGTCGGCGTTAAAGTCCGCTGCTGATCCCCCTTAGCCGACCCCGTCGGTCGAATCCCTGGCGTTACTAACAAGCAATCCGAACCGCAGACCCGCCGCAGTTGCGTCACCTCCTGAGGAGAACACACCATCCCAGCCAAGCCAGCGTTGCGGGCAGTCATAGCCAACTGCAACACGTAATCCGGCAACTCTAGCGGTACGTGAAGCTGCGTAGCCAATTGGCGTCTATTGATGCTGGTCAGCAGCGTAATCGCCAAGAGCTGACAGGGACTACCTGCAGCCCCTTCCACTGCCGCTTCTAACATCACCTGCCCCCCCTGTGCGTGAACCGTGAGCAGATCTGCACCGTGCCCTACCACCGATCGCGTCGCTCCCAGCACCGTATTGGGAATGTCGTGCAGCTTAAGATCCAGAAAGACATTCGTGCCGCGTTCTTTCAGCAGGGCAACCGGCCGAGCCCCTTCAGCCACAAACAGCTCTAACCCCACCTTCCACCAGCGCACATCGGGCAACTGGCGGACTAAGGTCATCGCCGAATCCAGATCGGGGCGGTCGAGGGCGACGATGACGCGATCGACGGCGGGTCGAGATGAAAAGGGAAGCGGCATGAATCGTTCGGAAATAGTGGAGCAACGAAGGTGAGGCGGTTGTCGGCAAGCTGAATCGACGGAAGATTTGCTTAAGACCATTTATCTGTAGCGTGGCCTCGCTGAGGTGAAACCCAGCAGGGTCGACAGCGAGATCGCTCTAACAACCAGTAGCTATTGAGTCAGATCTTGACCTTCGAATGTAGCTATCTGAAGGTCTTTTACGAGTCCCTCCCTCAGATTGCACGACTTTCGATACCCTCCGCTAACATTCCGAGATACAGACGCAACATAATTAGACGTCTCAATACCGAGTAACTGAACCGAGTAACTAAAGCCAACAGCAGCAGCTAGCCATCTATTTTGACCGCAGCAACGGTGCAAGGAAAGGGCCGCACCGAATCTCCATTCACTTTTTGCTCGTTGGTAGTAGTTCATTGGTAACAGGGGAAGCCTCGCCAGCTTATTACCATTAGGCCGATCCATTCCCCAGAACAGCAACGTCAATGTAGCTAAGACAAGGGGCAGGGGAGTGAAAGGGTCTGTACTATACTGCAGTGACTTCGGAGGCTGTCTCGGTAAAGGTTACTGTGCATGCCGATTCACCTAAGTGTGGATAGAGTAATACCAACTTGGAACATTGAGTCTAGTCTCCCGTCGGTTTGCTAGGGTTACCAGCTTTTTCGCAGCCACCGATAGGGGCTGACTAGATTGGCAGTAATCCAGTCCCAATGACTAGCAGTCCAGATCTGCTGGCAACTTGCTCTCCAGGTAGTTTGTCAATTCCGATAGGCTTCATTCTGCTATCAGACTTCCACCTCGCTGTCAGGTTTCATCCCTAACCTTCACCCGGTAGTTCGTTGTTTATGGATTTCTTTCCTGCCCGCAACCACTCTCAGCCCTCCGATGCCGATGCTGCACTCCAGGTGCAGTTAGGTGAATTACGGGATCGGTTGGCCGAATGTCAGCGCGATGCTGCCCAATCGCGGGTAGATATGCAGGCGCGGCTGCAAGAACTAGAAGAACAGTTGGCCATTCGTCAAAAGTTGAACGATCGCCAGCGAGCCGATATTGAAGCGTTAGAAGAGCAGCTCGAACGGCTGAAATTAGAGCGAGCGCAAGATAGCCGCCAGCATGACGAACAAATGGTTCAGGTAAAAGCTGAGCTGCAGGATGCCAAAGACATTGCTCAAAAGCGGGTTGAGGCAGTGCAGCGGTTTAAAGCAGAGTTGTCCCTGTCACGGACTACTGCCACGGAAGCTCAGCAAGGGTTGACCGCCCTGCGGCAGCAATACTTAGGGGAAAAAGCGGCCTGGACGGAACAGCGGGAGCTATTGGATGCTCGACTGGCTGGATACGAAGAGACGGAAGCTGAGACCGTCCAACGATGGCAGGAGGAGCGGGAAGAATTCGAGCTGGCCATGCAAGAGCGAGATCGCCAGATGCAGGAGGTTCTCGAACGGTCTGACCCCTTACAGGCTCGGGTATTCGAGCTAGAATCCCAAAACGCCGCCCTGCGGGCAGATTTAACCACCACTCAAGCTGATTCGCTCGCCACCCAATCGGAACGAGACGCGCTTCAGGGTCAAGTCAGTTCGCTGGAAGAGCGATTGATCGAGCTGGAACAGCAAGCACAAGCCAACCAACAAGCTGCCATTTCAAACGAGCAATTGCAAGCTGCGGAGCAGCATACCTCCGAATTGGAAGAGCAACTGGACGACACGCGCCGCTATCTCAAGCAATTGGAGTCTGAAGTTGGTGGATGGAAAGAGAAATTTGCCTCCCAGCAAATGCACACAATGCGTTTGAAAAAGGCATTGGAGCGATCGGCAGAGGAGGAGCGCGAGCCGGAGGCTGTGGATGTCGCGATTCAGGCTGTTGCTACGCAACAGGGAGCGTCGCGCTCGGGCGCTGATTTACCTCGATTTATCCGGTAGTCTTCTTACGCAGCAGTCTTCTCACTAGCGACTCTGACTCTGCGTTCAGTGCAGGCTCGTTATTCATGCCTCAAAGACTCCCTATGAGTCAGAGAGCCTTTGTACTTGTCGTTGATAGCCCCGCCTTAGAGCAGTTGCTCATGCTGCGGTTGCTTTACCGTGCGCGATCGCTACGCCACCAGAGAACCAGCAGCATACACTCCGGGGTTGAGGGTGCCATCAATCCAGCTATCCGCATTCACAATGGTGCCACCGGGGAGCGTGGCGTTGGGTCCCACTTTGACACGTGCTCCGATATAACATGGGGCAGAGAGCTGGGCTTCTGGATCGATCGTGGCTTCGGGATGAACCCAGATCCCTGGCGCAGTTTCGGTGGCGGAGATCGGATAGTCCGTCATGACCGTCTTCAAAATATCCAACTGCCCCTGGTAATAGCTGGGAGGCTTGCCCAAATCTCGCCAGTATCCCTCGTGGATGTAAGAGCCCATGACGCTACCAGACTCCAGTAAACCAGGGAACACCGTGCGCTCAAAACTCAAGGGATCGCCTGCGGGATAGCGATCGAAAATGCTCGGGTCGAGTATGTAGGTGCCGGCGTTGATGGTGTCGGTGGTAATCGTGGCCGCTTCTTCCGGGCTGGGTTTTTCGCGAAACGCCAGAATGCGCCCGCTATCGTCAGTCTCCACCAAACCAAAGGCCGTGATGTCTTCCACCCTGGTCAGAGTCAGGGTGGCGATCGCCCCAGACTCTTGATGGTGGTTCATAACAGCTTCTAGATCGAGGTCGGTCAGGATATCGGCGTTAAACACCACCAGAGGTTCGCCAGTAAAGTAAGGCTTGGCCAGCACCAGCGAACCGGCTGTATCCAGAGGCGTGTCTTCGCGCACGTAGCGGATACTCACATCCCACTGGCTACCATCCCCGAAGTAAGCCTCGATTTGGCCTCCTAGATAGCCAACATTCATCAAAATGTCCGTCATGCCTACCCACTTACAACGGTTGACCATCCACTCCAAAAAGGGCACCTCCAAAAGCGGCAGTAATGGCTTTGGAGACCGAAGGGTAAACGGTCTGAGACGCGTTCCCTTGCCACCGGCTACTATGACTGCTTGCATGTTCGCTTTCTCCACACCAACACGGGTTGGCAACACTACACGGGTTGGCTAACACTATACGGGCTGGCAATCCTTCAAGGCGTAACATCACCGACTGGCATTGATAGCCACTCGGATATCTTGCTCCATATAGATTGGCGTCAAGTCTGAGATAACAGGGCATGCCAAACTCGATACTGCTGCATCTCAGCGTTCATCATCTCAAAGTTAGGGACGCCCTCAGAGTAAGCAGGTTACATTGCTACGCAACTCTGCTTCGTGCCGCTCCTGTTTCTCGCCAGCTCTGCTTTGCGCTGGTCCTGTATGAGTGACCTCCAGCTAGGCTGATACCCTCCAACAGCGACAGTCTCACTTCCTCGATAAACGCACCTGGGCATGTTGAACAGGATGATGCGCGGGATGTGGCCAGCGATCATGCGCACTTCTGCGATGCTAGGGGGAAGATAGGCGAGTACGATAACGTTAATCGTTGCTACTTACTGCCTCTATAGGTGGACAATGTAGTGCGGTGTGTGAGGATGATGGGCGAGTGATTGCCAGCACGAGCCAGCATTAACTGCTACGCCAATATCCCCAAGTTTCCCGCGAGATCGCGGCCGCTTCCTGGTTCCTGGTTTTACTGCATGGCTCACCATTCAAAATTTTCGAGATCGCCCGATTCCCAAGATCCGTATCCGCCAGAGGGATCGTATCCACATGCGGATGGCGACCAGGGGAGAAATAAGGAGTCTAGAGAACAACAGGCTAGAGAGTGGCAGGCTAGGGGGCAGCAGATCCGAGATCGCTATCTCACACCGAACGCTCATCACACACAAGATGACCGACTAGCTCGCAGTAAACAGCCGAGACAAGGGCAACCAATACAGGGGCGATCTGGGCGCGGGTCTGCGTCTAGACTCGAACTGGCTCCTGGAGCCATTTTGCGCTGGTTGTTGTTGATCGCATTGGGGACCAGCGTCTCTGTGGCGGCTATCGGCGGGGCAATGTTTGCCTTCATGCTGTCGAAGCCCATTCTGCCCGCTACAGAATTGACAGAAGAACAGCAAGAAGTGTTCCGGGATGACGATACACGAGCCGCAGCACTGGATGATTCCCTCAACATATTGGTCTTGGGGATCGACGACCCAGACCCCACCGATCGCGACCAGACCTTTGACGAAACGTTGACCGGACGCAGCGATACCATGCTGTTGGTGCGGGTAGATTTAGAGAGCGATCGCATCAATATTTTGTCAATTCCCCGCGACACCCGGGTTCGCATTCCCGAGCGTGGTGTGGCCAAAGTTAATCTGGCAAATTCAGTGGGTGGCCCTGCTTTGGCAGCTCAAGTCGTGAGTGATTTGCTGGATGGAGTTCCGATCGATCGCTACGTACGTCTCAACACCGATGGAATTACTGAGTTAATTGACGTGCTGGGGGGAGTGGAAATCGACGTGCCCACCCGCATGCGGTACGTCGACCGTACCCAAGGATTAGAGATCGATTTGGAACCCGGTGTGCAGCGCCTCGATGGTGAAGAAGCCCACCACTTTTTAAGGTTTCGCCAAGATGAATTGGGGGATATCGGTCGCGTGCAGCGCCAACAGCAGATGCTGCGAGCTGTCAGCCGTCAGGCTCTGAGACCTCTGACGCTAACGAAAGTGCCGGATATCATGCGCACCATTCGCGACAATGTCGATACCAATATGACGTGGGAGGAGCTGCTGTCGCTGTCGCAGTTTGCGTTTAACTCCCAAGACGATCGGATGAATTTGGTCATGCTGCCCGGCCGCTTTAGCGGGCCAGAAGAGTATCCGGGCAGTTTTTGGATTGTCAATCCGGTGGAGACCTACCGAGTCGCTGTCAGCTATTTCGATGCCGAACCCCAATATGGCTCGGTGGATTATCGTTCACCTGCCGATCGCCGCGTGGCCGTGACGAATGCTTCGGGGGTTCCCCGGATGGGCCGTAACATGGCCAATGCCCTACGCCAGCGCGGGTTTACCAATGTCTATGTGATTGAAGACGATACTCACGTGTTGGAAAGTACGGCAATTATTGCTCAACAGGGAGATTCCCATGCTGCTGCGGAGGTACAGGCGTTGCTGGGATTCGGCCAAGTGAGAATTGAGTCAACTGGCGACATCACATCCGACATTACTGTCAAAGTGGGCCGAGATTGGGCATCGTACTGGTACCCCGAGGCTCTGGAGGCTAGCAGCCAAGCATCGTCATTCGACGTAGCGGGACACTAACCAATCTCTCTCTGTTGGTACTTTCCTGCACTTTTTTGCATGTTTGAGGTCGCGCCCGAGAGCGCGATTTTTTTGTTTATTTTTCAGATTCAGTGATTTGCAATCGGATAGCACCCAATTTGATGCACTAATCTCGTATTACTTGATACATTTCGGCGGTTTTTACTGGAGACTTACCAGCCAACAAAATCTAAATGGCATGATAGAAATGCCAAAAAAATTAAATATTTTTCTAATTATGAATCGAACTCACACGCAGTTTTTTTGATCTTCAAAGGTGTCAAGATGACATATTCCACCAATATTTAAGAGTTTTAACTCTTTCGATTTATAAAAGTTCGCCTGCTTGAGCGATCGATCATCTATGAGGTTTAATATCTTGAATCCTTTTCTGAATAAGCTTTTGCCTATATTCAGTTGATTATCATTCGGACATATAAGCCAAATACAAAAAATTGATTTTATCATTTTTTCATAAATCTAATTTTTATATTTTGTTCGAGTCTTGAATTTGGAACAAATCAATTTTGACAATTTAAACCCACATTATTAGGAGTATGTCTGTCGCGTAGGCGACAAAGCATTCTGAGCTGATGAGAATGGGTATCAGACTTAGCTGTTAAATTTTTATTAAGTGTGATAAGTCTCAATAAATAGCAATGCCTCAACATTCGTGTTTGAGGCTACAGGTGCTTGACTAAGTTTCCTCCTGGATATTGATGATGGCAAAAACGACCTTGGCGGTTAAAGCTTTTATCGGTGCCTACGACAACACTCCCCTGACCTATCAAAGTGTGGGTAACGCCGTAGATGCCATATGTGGTGACGGTGAGCAATTCAGAGATTTGCTGCTCGCACTGATAGAAAACCCAGCCTTTTCAGGCGATCTGGGGGCTGAGTTTGCAACGGCGGAAGCTGTAGAGGGGGTATCAGCTTGTCGCGAATTGCGAAGCTGTCTCAACCTGTCCCTCAGTCGGGTTTTCGGGCTGTTGGCCGAATTAATTTCTGCCTTCAACTCGGCCGCAGGTGATGAATGGTACGCATTTGCCAATCGGATTCACCAATCCGATTTGGCTGGCGTTAAGCTGCTTGATCGCCTCTTGACTGGCAGCGATCGCGAGTTTTACCAAGACCTGGCCGAGCGCCTTGTCAATGACAATCCCCACGCGGTCTACCCCACTTCCAGCTATCGCGAAAGCAGCGCCCACGTCGTAAGCACGAACGACGATCGCCTGATTGAAGCGGTCATGCATTCCAGCACGTTCACCTCCATCCGTGTCCTGGAAAACGTCCTTGACCCGCAGCAAACAGTGCTGCGGGATATGTACATCTCTCACGGACGCTGCGTTTGCTTGGTAGATCGTAATGTCGAGACCTACTACGGCGAGCAAATCGAGCACTACTTTGACCACCACGGCATCAAGCTGGACAAGCTGGTGTATCGTGCCATGGAAGTGGACAAGGGCATTGGCACTGTCGAGCGCATGTTGGGTGACTTTAAGCGGGTGGGAGTATCGCGCAACGAGCCGGTTCTGATTGTGGGAGGTGGCGTTCTCACCGACACGGGTGGTTTGGCTTGCGCCCTGTACCACCGCAACACTCCCTATGTCATGTTGTCCACCTCGATTGTGGCTGGGATCGATGCCGGCCCATCCCCTCGCACCTGCTGCGATGGCTTCGGATACAAAAATCTGTTCGGTGCCTACCACGCACCAGTGCTGTCGCTTACCGATCGCTCCTTCTTCAAGACGCTGCGGGAAGGATGGCTACGACACGGAATTGCCGAAATTATCAAGATGGCAACGGTCAAAAATAACGAGCTGTTCTGCTATCTGGAGCAAGCGGGGCCAGAGTTAATCGAGACTCGCTTCGGCACCCTCGATTGCCAGCCAGGGGATGACATCAGCACCCTTTCCCAAAACATTCTGGGGGCTGCCCTGCGCAGTTATGTCGAGGCCGAATACGACAACCTGTACGAAACTCACCAGTGCCGTCCTCACGCCTACGGCCATACCTGGTCGCCCGGATTTGAAATTGAAGCTGGGTTGCTACACGGTCACGCGGTGGCGATCGGAATGGGCTTTGGAGCCTTTCTTAGCTTCCGTAACAACTGGATCGAGGAGGCAGATTTTCACCGAATTCTCAAGCTGATTAGTTCCTTCGGACTCAGCCTCTGGCACGATGTGCTGCTCAACAACGAAACCTTGTGGGCGGCCCAAGAAAAAATCGTTCAGAAGCGAGGTATGAATTTGGCGGCTCCGCTACCGAAGGGAGAGATCGGCCAATGCGGCTATCTCAACACGCTGACCCAGAAAGAGCTCTACGCCGCGATCGCTGATTACCAAGCAGTGTGTGCGGACTACCCCAGACAAGGACGAGGCATCGATCCCCACTGCCGTGACGTGGGCCTAGAAGATCCTTCGACCGTTGGCCATACTCCCGCCGAGGCGCGTGCAGAGAATCATGCCCGAGAGGAGTCTATTGAATCCGTGCAAACTCTTTCGGCGGTGTCGTCATGACTGTAAACACTCATAGTCCAGCAGCCAATACTCTGGCTGAGTTCGACATCGTTATCCCGCTCTTCCGCATTCGGTGGAATACACGAGCAGTGCTGGAGGGACTCACCCATCATTACCAACCCAGGTCAATCCACATCATTACCCCAACCTCCGAGGTAACCACCCTACGCAGCATGGCTGCTGACTGGGCGATCGCTCCCTTGCAGGCTCACGCAGAAGAAACCTTCTTTGGCACAGACTCCCTCAGCAAAGAAGCTATCTGTGCCGAACTGGAACTGGGAAAATCTCTATATAACCCCGGCTGGTTCTACCAGCAGTTGCTCAAGTTAGGGGCATTTGAGGGGATTGAGAACCTAAGCGAGTGGTATGTGGTGTGGGATAGCGATCTGTTGCCCGTCGCCACCTGGCAACTGCTTCGAGAGGGAGACAGCGGTATCGAGCGCCCTTTCGCACTGATCCAGCACAATGCCTACGGCAATAGCGCCATCGTGTCGAAGTGGGACAAGTGGATAAATATGGTGCTGGGGGTCGAGCCCCTCACCGCTCCGGTTGGGACGTTTGTGCCCCATCACATGTGGTTCAAGCAAGAACACCTCAAGTCCTTTGCTCACCAGCTCAATCGGTACTTCGAAACCGATACCCACTGGCTCAAGCTGATGATGCGATCGGCGAATGACTTCGGCACCTTTAGCGAATTCTGGTCGTACGTATCGTGGGTGGCTGAGCGTGCTCCTCAGGACTTGGCATTTTACCCCTACGAAAAGTATGGAGACACAACCGAGCGCTTCTTTGATGACGGCACAGGATTGTTCTCGGCGGCACTGATCCGCTATCTTGCGAACTCTCCCGTGGCTGCGGTAAGGGAGTGCGATCGCTTCTCACCGTCCTACGCTGAAGTTGATGGATTTATTCGAGACGAATACGGGCTGGATGCTCTCCCGTCGTCCCTGTCATTCGAAAGCAGCCCGCGCCATCTCAAGAAAAATGAGGACACCATGCATATTGAGGAGCGTCGCTCCCGTTGGAATCCCCGAAATGCCGAGAGTCGTGATGTATCCGATCCCGAGTTGATGACTGCTTAATCAAGCCTCGATCTATAGCAAGCCACTGTAAGGTCTGGAGTGTGGAAGACAGCTACAATCCTTAGATTTGCGAGTAAAAATGGTCAGGGAACTCTCCATAGTGGATTGCAGATCGCGATAAAACCTGTTGCCTACTGGCGCCACTCGGCCTTGCAGCGGTTTGATACATCGATCCGATCGCTACTTCTCGATGCGTCGCCCACGGTAAAAATACGTCTGTTTCTGGACTGCTGAGGCGTCGTCGGGAACCTGATTGCTGGTCGCCCTCAGCGCCTCTTCGGTCTGACTGTCTGAAACATCGTCCAAGATACCGGGCACGAGAGGGGGCAGCGCCACCTCAAGCGGATCGAGATCGATGTCTGCTTCGACTGGGGGAGCGTCAGGAAGACTTGCCGCCGAGGGCGAGACTTCGATCGTCCCGCTTTCTGCGGGGGCGAAATTGGGGGGAAAGTCTGTCTCTGCTTGGGCTGGGAGAGCGTCAGGAAGACCTGCTGCCGAGGGCGAGACTTCGATCATCCCGCGTGCTGCGGGGGCGAAATTGGGGGGGAAGACCGTGGTGCGGTCGTAGGTGGCATTAATGAACACAGAATGGTGAATCTGACACTGTCTGATGTCGGCCCCCTCAAACGATGCCCCACTAAAAATGCAGAACTTCAGATCGCATTCCGACAACAATGCGTGACTCAAATTGGCCTGTTTGAGGTTGCTACCGGACAAGCTGACTTCTGACCATTGAGCCCCTTGCAGCGATGCTTCACCTAAATCAACGCTCTTTAACGTGACCTGGGTTAACGAGCTGTTCGCTAAGTTGGCGCCCTCAAGATTGCAGTGTTCGAGATGAAGGTTGGATAGCTCAGCAGCGTGCAGGCGATCGCCCAAATCACGCAAGTCGCGTTCGCCTTGCGAATACCGCTCGAACAACACATCCTGCAGCGGAGGACTGTGCATCACCCTTTCCTCTAGAAAACAGACTTTTCCTGCGGTACGACCGTCAAGGGCATCACTGCCGCCGCCAGTACCTTGAGGAGTTAAGGTTACCCAGGTGCTGTGGATAAATGCTTAGCAGCACCTTATGTCGGTGCGCGGCCCAAAACCGCTCTGAGCAAAGATCTTGGTTCTCAACTCTCTCTGGATCCGTCACGTCATTGGCAGTGCAAATGTAACGATCCTCTTTGTAACCAAACAGATACAGCCAACCTGATAAATCACTAGAGCTAGGTTGCTAGGACTGAGTGACCTCGGTCACAATCCCGTTCAGTGCTGCAGCAATCTTCGAGAGCACTTCATCACACCCTTCAATCTCGTGCCGCTCTTGTAGAAATGACATGTCGTTGTAAGCCAATTGTGTTTGGCCATCCACTTCCCATATCAACGCCTTTAGAGGGAGATCGATCGCCACTGTGGGGGCGCACTGCATCAATGGGGTACCCGCTGCTGGGTTGCCAAAGATGACCACCTGAGTGGGCGGTAATTCTGCATCGACGCTGGCAGCACCAGCCGCATGATCGACGATGCCGAAGAGGGTCAACTCTTTTTCTGCGACCACTGCTTCCAAGCGGGCCACCGTCTCTTCCACCGTGTAGGGGCTGTCAACAGTAATCAACCCCGTTTGAGCCAGAACCCGATCGGCTAAAAGGGTCACGCTACCGACTGCGATCGCCGCTGCTGCCAATTGAACGCCAAGAGCTCGAACGCCAATAACTCGACAGCCAAGATCGAGCAAGTTCGAATTCAATCCCATTCCCAAACCCCATCAGCACCTGCGAAGACATCGTAGATTAGTTGCACTCAAGCTGCCAGGCGATTTATCTATCTTTTAAGGTCTATTCATTGGATTGATACCTCGATAAACCCAAACAGGATGCGGTACCGAAACCAGAACGCGTACGAATGCCGAATAGTCTACCCTCAAGGTTGAATGACCCACTCGGTATCCCAGCCCTGACCTCCCACTTCAAGACCGGCCACTTCGCTGCAATCCTCCAGCAACAGCGACCAGCCAGCTCCCTGTCGTTCCCACACTCGTAGATTGAGCTGCCCCTGGGTGGTATCCCAGCATTCGAACGCCATGCCGGTGGCTGTAGGTACCATGACTGGAGTTGCCGTCGCATCGGTATGACCCAGCAGCGAGACTCGGTAGCGATCGCTCTCAGCCTCGAATTCCCATTGTCCCCAAGGGGACACCCGCCATCGACTGCGACTGTTTTCCGGCACAAACTTTAGGAATCGCTCGCCAGTGTTCCCGTCCTTCCAGTGCACATCGTGCCAATGCAATGCCACCATGCCGACAGATTGTTGCCACCCCAGTACATCTCGAATACCGCCTGCACAGGTGAGCGATAGTGAAGGAATCCGCTCGAAGCGATTGCACTGCATCCAAAACCATCGCAGCGGAAAGGCTCCTCCCCAGTTTTTTTCGGCATAAGCTGGAGCGCTGACAAAGTCGTACCGACGTCCTTTCCAGTCAATCCAACCGGTTGCGTCTCCTCGCGACAGTAGTATTTGCCAGCCGGGTTCGAATACGGGCAGATACGAGAGCCAGCCCATCGTGGCTTCCGCTTGTGGGCTGCCGTAGCGGATCTGTGGCTCGATGCGATAGTGCCAGCGAATGGCATCGCCGTCTGGGAGATAGAAGTGGCCTTGATTGAAGCGATCGCCTGCTTGATATCCGAACGGAACGCGATCGAAAAACTCCTGCTCGTTTAACCGTCTCGGAACCAGCGCTAACGCCTGCTGTCGAGACAGCCCTCCCCAATGACCTAGCGCTAGGTGAGTGCGGTCAGCCCAAAAGCCACGGGCATCGGGTAGCGATCTCCAGACCAGCTCATCCCCCGGCCCCAGCACCTGCATCACGCCGCCACTGCGATCGCCTCCAGAGCCAGCATCGTTGCGGCCTGACTCTTCAATCACGTACATAAACGCAAAGCTTTCCCGCTCCAGCGTAATGCGGAAGTACCAGCCTTCGAAAAAGCTGCGCTCTGCTTGTAACCATCCTCGGTGACCACCGTGATAACCCGCGTGAGGATAGCCATTGGAGGGGAATGCAATGTCTCCCAATGGATTCGAGATTGAGACGGAATTATTCACGACATCCCTATGCGATCGACATCCCTTGTCGAGCTTGAAGAAGGCGTCAGTGCCTTGACTCTTGCTGTTTACTAGACCTCGATCGGTTGGTATTGTTCGAGGAATTGAGCAATTTTGACAATCGCGGCTCCCAGTATCGGCATTTCATGCATGAGGGCAAATCTGACATACCCCTCACCCATTAAACCGAACCCCGCGCCAGGGGCCAGGGCAACACCGGTTGCTTTGACGAGATCTAGACAAAACTGTTGCGAAGTGTGGGGGTAATAGGGCGGTAGTGGAGCCCACAGGTACATTCCCATTGCAGGCGTGGCAATCTCCCAACCAATGCTGGAGAGGGCCGCAATACAGCGATCGCGGCGTTCTCGATACACCTCTCGGGACTGGTGCACAATCTCATCCGGATTGTCGAGTACGGCAGCGGCAGCGCGATAGATACCGCGATATTGATTGAAGTCGACGATGGATTTCACCTGTCGCAACGCCCGCACAATATCGGCATTACCAATCGCAAATCCCACCCGAAAGCCTCCCATGTGGAAGGACTTGGACATGGAAAACAGCTCGATAGTGACGCGTTTGTGGAGATCGGCGAGTAATGCAGAAGGGGCAGGGGGGCCATCTAGGGCCATGTCAGCGTAGGGAAAATCGTGAATTAAGGCAATGGAGTGACGCTGGCAGAAATCCACGGTTTGCTGCCAGAACTCTAGGGATGCGACGGCGGTGGTGGGGTTGTTGGGATAGTTCAGCACCATCATGCGGGCGCGATCGCAAATTTCTGCAGGGATATCGTCCAGCACGGGCAAGAATTGGTGCTCTGCCGTCAGGGGCATACGGTAAATATCTCCTCCCGCTAGATAGACACCTCCGGCGTGGGAGGGATAACCGGGATCGGTGAGTAGTGCCACATCTCTCGGATTCATCAGGGCTAACGGCAGATGAGCGGTGCCCTCTTGGGAGCCAATTAAGGACAGGACTTCCGTCTCAGGATCGACCGATAACCCGAACTTGCGTTCGTACCAGCGGGCACAGGTTTCGCGAAAGGACTGCGTGCTGCCAAATAGGCCGTATCCATAGGTTGACGGATCGTCTAGAGCTTTATGGAGAGTAGCAAGGGCTTCCGGAGCCGGAAATAAGTCGGTGGAACCTAACGATAGATCGATGAGAGTTTGACCCTGGCGCAGTGCCTCTGACTTGGCTGCGTCCATGTCGGCAAAGACGTTGGTCTGGAGCGGTTGAATGCGGCGGGCGAACTCAAGCATGGCAAGTCTTGCAGCGCAAGGATAGTGTGAGCACTTTGAAACGCGATATAGCAATCCGCTGTAAGGTTTGGAGTGTGGAGACCACTCAAATCCTTGATTGGCAAGAAAAGATGGTTAGGAAACTCTCCATCGCGGATTGCAGATCGTTAGACAAACCGTTCTGCTGTCAAAATTCAACGCAGAACGTTGGATGACCCGTGCGAAGTGCCATGCTACGACCTTAGTGGCGCTCACGAGCAATCGGCCACTGTTTTCAATCGATTGTTGCTTGGATCGTCAGTGTTTCAGGATGGAGACAGCGGTAGGACAACAATGTCGCAAAAGTTGAATGGCTATCGGGCCAACAGGCCTTTCTGAGACGCCAGTCGAACTTTTCCCTGCTGTGCCCAGCTTTGCAGTAGCTCCACCTGCTCGCGGGCGGTGCGGGCCAGGGGCACCATCAACGACACCGCTTCCAGAACGTCATCGGTCGTAAAATCGCGATTCTGACTGAACGCCAAGTGCATCGCCTCCACGATCGCCTGTTCGATCTCCGCCCCGGAAAATTCAGGGGTTTCGTACGCCAGTCGTGACAGGTCGTAATCGCGGATCGTCTGCGATCGCAACTTCCCCAAATGCACTTCGAAGATCTCCTGCCGCTCATCTTGAGTGGGCAAGTCCACAAAAAACACCTCGTCAAACCGCCCCTTGCGTAGTAGCTCCGGCGGCAACACCTGAATATTGTTGGCCGTCGCCACCACAAACACCGGAGATGTCTTCTCCGCCATCCAGGTAATCAACGTTGCCAGTACTCGACCAGTGGTTCCCCCATCGCTGCTGGAGCTGGCCCCAAACGCCTTGTCGATTTCATCAATCCACAGCACGCAAGGAGACATCGCCTCGGAAATCTGAATCAACTGTCGGGTGCGGGACTCCGATTCCCCCACTAACCCTGCGAATAACCGGCCAATATCCAATCGCAGTAGGGGTAGGTGCCAGTGATGGGCGATCGCCTTTGCCGTCAGCGACTTGCCCGTTCCTTGAATACCCACCAGCAGCAATCCACGCGGTTGTGGCAATCCATAGCGCCGCGCCCGTTCTGTAAACGCACTGCCCCGACGCAGCAACCATGCTTTGAGGTTGTCCAGTCCGCCAATATCGGCGATTTCCGTGGAGGCCGGATAAAACTCCAAAATTTGCGTTTGACGAATCTTCTGACGCTTTTCTTCCAGAATCAGATCGACCGCATCGGCAGATAACGATCCCGACTGGGCGATCGCCTTACCTAACGCCTGCCGAATTCGCCCTAATGTTAGCCCCTGACAGGCCCGCACCAAGCTATCTCGTTCCGCTGTCGGCAGCGATTGTCCCGGCCCCAGTAGCTGAGTAATCGCCCCTTCAATCTCGCTGCCTGTCGGCAATTCGAATTCCAATACAGTGACGGTCTCCCCTAAGTCCGCCGGGACTTCTACCACAGGGGCCAGAATGACGATGGTTTTGGGGAGCGATCGCAGCTTGCGCCCGAGATTTCGCAATTTGCGAGCAACGGAGATGTCATTGAGAAAGCGGTGGTAGTCTCGCAAGACAAAGATGGCAGGAGCGCGATCGTCTGTCTTTTCGACATACTCCAATGCTTGCAACGGATTGCGCTGAGCGGTTCCCGCATCCGTTCCCTGCTGGCCGTACCCTCCCACAAAATCCCAAAAATATACGGTGCGACCGTCACCAGACGAGACAATCGCCTCCTCTACCCGTTCCTCTTCTACCGTTCTGATGTAGATAACTGGATAGCGAGCCCGCAGCAGCAGGTTAAATTCGTCAGAAAATGCGTTCATGCCCCTCAGACTAACAGAGGTATTGCAGAAGGCTTGGTATCGAAGATCCAGTGCCGCAGCTGTCCTGAAGCACGGCCTGCTAATTAGGGCTAGTTGTCGATTCGGACGGTATGTATGGTTCTTGTTCCGGGTCTAGTTCCGGGCAATCTGGCTTGGGTTGTTTGGTTCCATTGGAACCTGATGTCATATCACTAGTTGATGTCGCGCTACTAGCTGCCGTCACACCACTGGCTGGTGTAACCTCACCATCTGGTTGCACATCACCAGCATCTTCTCCCTTCAACTCTCGCAGTTCTTGTTCCAGGCCATCAATGCGACCGATCAACGACGAAATTGCCTTACCGACCGGGTCGGGCATGAGATGGTGATCGAGATCGATACCGTGTTCGGTAATGCGCCGACAGTGGATGGGCAATACTACGCGACCGGGAATCCCGACAACGCTCATTTCTGCCGGAACGTCTTTCACTACCACCGAATTTGCCCCCACCCGAGCCCCCTTACCAATGGAGATCGGCCCCAGCACTTTGGCTCCTGCCCCGATCACGACACCATCCCGCAACGTGGGGTGACGCTTGCCTTTATCCCAAGAGGTCCCTCCCAATGTCACACCGTGGTAGAGCGTGACGTCATTACCGATCAGTGTGGTTTCGCCGATCACGACACCGGCACCGTGATCGATGAAAAACCGCCGACCGATGCGAGCCCCCGGATGAATTTCGATTAGGGTGAGCCAACGAACAAACGAGCTGATGTAACGGGCTAATAACTTGCACCGGTGCTGCCACAGCCAGTGGCCAATGCGGTGGGATAGGAGTGCGTGCAAGCCGGGATAAGTCAGCAGCACTTCCATACGATTGCGGGCTGCCGGGTCTCGCTCGAACACGCAATCGATGTCTTCCAAAAAACCTTGCCACCAATTCAATTGGTCCTCCTGCTGATTGGCAGGGGGCGGTACCGGCTGGCTGTATTCCGATCGCTGTTCGCCAGCAACCTCTGAGTAATTGATGGGGTCAACCATACGCCGACCTTGGGTGTAGGTATTGATACCGCTTCATCAGTCTAGCCTCCGTAGCTCGTTTGGGTGCGCCAAACTGTTGCTCCAATGTGGGATAGCGAGCGGCAAGAGAGATAGACTGGTCAAGTGAATGCATCGGGCAAGAGACTAAATCTGACACTACCGCCGACGGAAACGACCAGGTATCTGCCCGCAGATTACTACATTTGCAGTTTATCGAGAGCTGCCAGTGCCGCTTCTGTCTCTGCGATTTTTTTGGATCGCCCAGTGCCCGTGCCCTGACAGGTTTTACCCACCCAAACTTCTGCGAGAAATTGCTGTTGCGGACGCTTTCCCGGAGGCTGTTGCACAACTCGGTACGTGGGCAGTTCTCCCCAACGCTGTTGGGTCAACTCTTGCAATGTCGTTTTGGCATTGTGGCGCTCCAGATTATCCAGCACAATCTTGACCCGCTCTTTCAATGCCGGTTCCAGCCACGCTTGTAACGGAGTAACGGCTACTTGAGCAGAGTCAGGCGATCGCAAACTCAGGTAAAGCGCTCCCACGACAGCTTCAAACGCATCTGCATGGCGTTTGGTGCGCCCCTTCACGTCTTTACTAGCACTGCCCCCCAGCCGCAGCACGGTGTCAAAGTTATAGCCATCCGCCAAACCCGCAAAGAAGGTATTGCTGAGCAGGTCGGAGCGCAGCAGGGCCAATTGTCCGACAGCTAGTTGGGGATACGTGGAATAGAGAAAGTCCCCCACCAGCAAACGTAGGATGGCATCTCCCAAAAATTCGAGGCGATCGTTATTGCGATCGGACTCCAGCGATGGGTGAGTCAGAGCCAAATCAAGCAAATTCCAGTCGATCACCTCTAGATTCACCGGCAGCCCCAACTGCTGAATGAACGTTGATAGCTTCTGCTGCCGGGATGGGGAAAGCTCGGCCATGCCAAACTGAATCGAAGAATGTTCGCCTATCTTACTCTTCGTTAGTCAAGCAGACTTTCAGTCAAGTAGATGCCCGATCGCGCTAGATGCCCGCTCAAGCAAACTTCTGAATCAACATGGGAATGCTGAAGAGCGAGACTGACTCCGTACGGTGGGGAATGGTTGCCGGACAGCCATGACTTGTTGGGTGTGCAGTTGTGAGGATGTGCGGTTGTGAGGATGTGTACCTGTGATGGCGTGCCGCTGTCAGATTAATTCAATGACTCAGTTTGGGCGGATTCAGTAGCGACCCCTCTCGAACTCAGGCAATTCAAACAGGGAGGCGAACCGCCTTACCTTATAATTCTGTAACAGTAGAGAACTTTGCTAACTGTTTGGAGGAACGTGCGGTGACGCTGTCTGTTCAGGTGATTGGTCCGGATTCCAACGTATGGGATGCGCCTGCCGATGAAGTTATTCTGCCAGCAACCTCCGGTCAACTGGGTATTTTGACTGGTCACGCTCCCCTGCTCACAGCCCTTGGCAACGGTGTTATGCGCGTTCGTTCCAACGGATCTTGGACGGCAGTGGCAGTCATGGGCGGCTTGGCCGAAATCGAAAACAACACTGTATCCGTACTAGTGAAGCGGGCTGTGTTGGGGACTGATGTTGACACCGAGGCCGCTCAGGCCAGCCTGGATGCGGCCAACGCAACGTTGGCTAGCAGCAGCGACGAGCAAGAGCGCCTCAAAGCTGTGCAAGCTCAACAGGAAGCCAACAGCCTCCTGCAAGCTGCCAACATGCAGGTGAAGACTGCAATCTAATCGAATCAATTCTCTGAATGCTGGGCTCCCCGAACTGGTGGCATAATCTGACGCGATCGCTGACGCCACCGCAAACCATTTGCCTGGGCTTTGTCGCCACCATCGTTGTGGGAGCCCTGTTGTTGCTGTTGCCGTGGTCCACCGCCAGTGGTGAGTGGAACTCGTGGCTGACAGCGTTGTTTACATCTACGTCTGCTGTCTGCGTGACCGGTTTGGCTGTTGTCGACACCGGCGAGCATTTTTCACTGTTCGGTCAGGTGGTGCTCCTCGCCTTAATTCAGGTAGGAGGACTGGGATACATGACCGCGACCAGCTTTCTACTGCTGATTGTCGGCCGCCGTGTCAGTTTGCGGAACCGCATGAGCATGCAGGAGGCTGTGGGAGCCGCATTGGGGGATTCCAGCGCCCTGCAACTGGTAACAGCCATTATCGGCATGACTGCGGTGTTCGAGTCGCTTGGAGCATTGCTACTGGCCCAAACATGGGTGCCCGAGATGGGCTGGAGGCGAGGGCTGTGGACGTCCATCTTTCATAGCGTCAGCGCCTTTAATAACGCTGGATTTAGCTTATTTAGCGATAGTTTGGAACAATTCCAGCGCAGCCCGATTACGGTCTTGACGATCTCGGCATTAATTCTCTTGGGTGCAGCCGGTTTTAGCGTCATTTTCGAACTGTACGAATGGGCGCGACGGGTGTGGATGGGCGATCGCACTGTCCAGAGAGAAAATTTCTCCCTCAATTTCAAAGTTGCCATTTCCACCACACTGTTGCTGTTAATCGGGGGGATGATCTTCTTTTTCGGGGCAGAGTGGAATAACCCCAGCACATTTCAATCACTGTCCGCCCCCAATCGCCTACTGGCAGCATTCTTTCAGTCAGTAACGACTCGAACGGCAGGATTTAACGGCGTTAGTCAGTCCGCCTTGCGTCCCTCATCAATTTTCATCGTCATTATCTTGATGTTTATCGGTGCCAGCCCTGGCGGAACGGGAGGAGGCGTTAAGACAACGACCATAGGGACCTTGATAGGCTGCACTCGCTCGGCGTTGAGTGGCAAAGATTGCGTGACTTTATTTCGCCGCACCGTGCCCGAAGCGTTGATCAATAAGGCGATTGGCGTACTGATGGGATCGGTGGGTATGGTTGCGGTCTGTACGACCTTATTAGCCTTGATTGATGGCGATCGTATCCCGTTTCTCGACTTACTCTTTGAAGCAGTATCGGCATACGCCACGGTGGGTTTGTCAACGGTTAGTACGGCCGACTTGTCACCTCTGTCTCACCTCGTGCTCATTCCCACGATGTACTGCGGACGGGTGGGTATTTTGCTGTTGATTGGGGCTCTATATCGCGATTCCCCTGCCGGTCAATTGCTGAAATACCCGGAAGAAACATTCCTCATCGGATAGTCTGCTTGCCTGACCGCCACTCGATTTGGAGGTGGTGTTGTGTCTAGTAGCAGGCCTTTGCCACGCTAGAGTGAAGCCGTGAGTGTTGAGATACGGTGATGACTCAATATTGGCTGATGAAAAGCGAGCCTAGCGAATATTCGATTGACGATCTACAGCGGGAAGGGACAACCCATTGGGATGGGGTGCGCAACTATCAAGCTCGTAACTTTATGCGCGATGTCATGCAGGTGGGCGATCGCGTGTTGTTTTACCATTCCAACACCAAGCCTCCTGGTGTCGCTGGATTAGCGACCGTCTGCCGCACCGGATATCCTGACTTTACGGCCTGGGACACCGCCGACAAACACTACGATCCGAAGTCCGATCCCGAGTCACCCACCTGGTTCATGGTGGATATTGAGTTCGCCGAAAAGTTCTCCCATCATGTCAGCTTGGCGGAGTTAAAAGCGCAGCCAGAACTATCTGGAATGAAGGTGGTGCAGCGAGGGGTGCGGCTCTCTGTGCAACCGGTTGAAGCCGACCATTTTGAATTAGTGTGCGCCATGGGGCGATCGCCTGAGTAGTCGCATCCTGAGTAGTCGCATGGAGAGTAGCTGAAGCCCATTGTTAAACTCCAGCTACTCTCGCCAAGACGACCCGTCTCGTTTGTGGATACTACAGCCAATACTCCAGAATATAGGCCGTGCGATTGGGGCGATCGTTGCTGCGACCGACAAAGCATCTTGAGCTGTGTTCGCGGGCTAATCCCAACGCCAGTTCGGCATCCTCTAGGGTGTCCAGTAGATCCATGCGGGAAATGCCGTCGGTGAGTAACCAGCCATTGGCTCCTTCATCTACGATGCGGATGTTCGCCGGATTGTATGAGCGGCAGTCTCCCCCAATCTGACCAGCGTTAATGCCGGAATCGCCCAACCAGTATTCGGTAATGTAGCGGCGACGCTCGGGACGGTTATTGCCGCGACCGATGAAGCAATGGTGGGTGTGGCGGCGGGCGACGGCTAATGCCTCGGTAGCATCGTCATAGTCATCCAGCACCTGCATGCGGGAGTTCCCATCGGTCAGCAACCAACCATTGGCTCCCTCGTCACGTAGCTCTAAATGAAAGGGGTTGTAGGCAATGCAGTCGTCGTAAAGATCGACTATGGGGCCGGGGGTAGGTTCTTCGGGGTGGGGTGGGTCCTGGTGGGGTGGGTTGTGGGGATCGGCAGGATGATGGTCATCATCTAGGCGATCGAGCAAGCTATTGAGAAACAGGATGGTCAAAATGTCGGTGGCATCGCTGCCGGGATTGTTGTAGTGCGGTTGGGGTGGAGTGGGGTCAAAGTCTGGATTTTGGACGCACAGGACGGCGCTGTTGCTGACATCGGAATGGGAGCCGAAGCTGAATTCGTTATCGCTCTTGCGGAAGCAGTCCCATTGCAGTTGGTTGCCAACAACGGCCTGCGCACTATCGGTTGTGGATACGGCGTCGATCGCCAACCCACCTAGGGTGAAAGCAGTCACGGCAGCGGCGCTAAAGAGGAAAGAAGATTTAGTCAGCATAATTCTTGGGGGGGGAACCTTTCGTGCCCTCAGTATCTCGATTTGCCCCCGTAGCCTCAGCGATCGCTCTCTCCAGTGATGTGCGATCGCGATCGCATCTTAATTCTGCGATTCAACTCATTTTTCTTGAGATTTACATACAAGTAAAAATATTTTATTTGGAAATAAACCTGAATTCAAAAACATACATTTCAACTTCAGAAAAGAGAGTTTTCAGAT